>CAKMZG010000010.1 GCA_929200335.1 uncultured Alphaproteobacteria bacterium
ATCTAATCTCAAAACTTGCCCCACCCATATTATTTCCGCTCTCAGCTTGTGTTAGTAATTTAATATCACCACCGTGTGCTTCAATAATTTCAGCCGCAATAGCCAAACCAAGTCCTGTTCCCCCTGATTTGGTTGAGCCTTCAAATGCAGTGAATAGTTTTTCACGTGCTTTTTCTGGAACACCGCGACCAGAATCAGTCAATTGAATTGCAATATCATTTTCATTGCTTTGCGCGGTTAAGACCAAACGCATTTCTTTTAAGTCTGCACTATTCTCACGCATAGCCTGAACACTGTTGCGAGCAAGATTCATTAAAACCCTAAACAATTGCTCGTGGTCACAATAAACCTGCACCGCCTTTGATACTTCATTTTGCCATAAAATATCCTTGGCTTGATCTAAGCCTAGCAACTCAGCAACATTTTCACCGATTTCGTGCAGAGAAACTTGTTTCTTTTGATCTGGGCTTGCCTCTTTTGCCTTACCATATTCCAGCACATTTTGAGTATAGTCGGTAGCGCGTTCAATGGTTGCAACCAATTTCGGCGCAAAGCTCTGCACCTTTGGATCATCAACTGCATTAAGGCGATCAGAAAACAAAAGGGCTGAGGTTAAAATATTACGCATATCATGGTTGATTTTAGAAACAGCTAGACCAAGATTTGCTAGGCGTTTCTTCTCACCCAACACCGTTTGCAATTCGCTTTGCATATCACGTAGATGGTTTTGTGCTATGCCAATTTCATCATCGCGATAGGTTTTTGGCATAACTAAATTGGGGGTCTCTGGATCTTGAGAAAATTGCGATATATTATGAGTGATGCGCTGTATTGGGCGGATGATTAACCAACGCATGGACATATAAATTAAGAGTGCTGTAACAACAGCAATAATTAGAGATAACAAAATAATATTTCTGGCATATACCCACATTGCATCCCGCAATTTTGCGGCATCTAAAACCAGTTCTAATTTGCCCGGCAGAATCTTCATATTGCTAATAGCACGGATAAATGTATCATCTTCTATGAAGAGATACTTCACCGAACTTAAAATAGAGCCCAAGCGCAATATTCCATCAAAATCAACCTCTTCTTGGATTTCTGATGGCATATCTGTTGTAAGAACCAAATTCTTATGATCCCCTTGAAAAACGATAATGGCACGCGCATCAGTTGTCTTTAATACATTCATCTGCGCCACATCGCTCGGCATGAGATTTGGGTTATCGCTCAACATGACCACGGCAGCCTCTGCCGTATTCATTTTATCTTCCAGCCATGTATTTCTAAAATTGGCGATAGAGGGTATAAGCACAACAATTTCAACAAGCATCACAAAGAGAATTGTTAAAATTAGAAGTTTGCCAGACAGACCAGCTAAAACGCCTTTAGGTTCAGTTATTTTACCCATCCACTACTCTTCACTAAATACATAGCCCCATTACAGTATTCATTAACCGAATATTCGCAAAAATCCAAGCAACTTACGTAATATTGGTGATTTAGGAGCATCCGCATAATAGGTAATAGCAGCACGCTTACCTATTTCAGTCATTGTCGGATAAGGCGATACAAAACCTGCAATATCTTTAACCTTCATACCTTTTGAGATTGCTAAAGCCCACATATTAATCATTTCGCCGGCATTTTGACCAACAATCGAGACCCCTTCAATCTTACCGTTCTTACGGGTGATCATTTTAATCAGGCCATCGGTTTTCTTTTCTGCCTGCGCGCGATCATTTTCTGAATAATCCCACCGTAAAATTTTGATGTTATCGCCTAAGACTTTTTTCGCTGTTTCTTCCGTATGGCCAATATGAGCGATCTCTGGATCTGTATAAGTTGCCCATGGAATCATATGGGTATTTTCACGCGCTGGCAGACGAAACAAAATTGCTCTTACCACAAGTCCCGCTTGATATCCCGCCATATGGGTAAATTGCAAGCTACCTGCAACATCGCCAATGGCATAGACGCGCTTATTGGAGGTGCGCATTTTATCGCTCACCTTGATACCTCGTCGGGAATATTCAATGCCCGCAGCCTCTAGTCCAAGGCCATTTACATTTGCAGCACGCCCCGTAGCAACCAGCAAATGTGATCCCTCAATAGCGCGTTCATTTGGAGCTTCATCAGTACCAATGTTCAATGTTACAAGAACACCATCGCCTTGTTTAGCAACTTTAACAACTTTAGCACCTTCTAGAATTTCTACGCCATCCTCACGGATTTTCTTCAAAGCAATTGCCGTTAGCTCAGGATCATCTTTACCCAAAGCTTTAAAGCCTTCCACAACAGTTACCTCAGCACCAAGACGGCGATGAGCTTGCGCCAATTCCATACCGATAGGACCACCACCAATAACAATTAACTTTTTCGGCGCCTCTTTCATATCAAAGATAACTTCATTGGTAAGATAATTCACCTCATCCAATCCTGAAATTGGTGGCACAAAAGGCGATGAGCCTGTTGAGATGACAAAACGACGGGCTTTTATCTCATATTCAATACCGTCTTTACCCGTTGAAACAACCGTATTGGCATCTTTAAATTGGCCAGCACCTTCAATGACATTGACCCCTAAACCTTCAAAGCGCTCTACAGAATCATGAGGTGCAATAGTGCCGATAACACTATGGATATGATCATGAACTTTGCCAAAATCGACTTTTGGCTCACCAGCATCAATGCCAAATTTCTTTGCGTCTTGGATGGATTTAGCATATTTTGCTGCGGCAATAATAGCTTTGGATGGCACGCAACCGTAATTCAAACAATCGCCACCCATTTTACCCTTTTCAAGCAATACAACATCAACACCAAAAGCGGCCGCTGCGGCTGCAACAGATAGCCCTCCAGAACCAGCACCAATAATGCAAATATCAGGCGTTAATTTTACTGTCATTTCATGTTCCATTCTTTGTTTTAAAGCTTCACCATAGTTTTAAAGCTTCACCATGGCTATAGTTTCTTAATACAACATAGTATCTATTATTAATTTCAATAATTTTATATTAGACTTACGACTTCTATTCAACCTATTGAGCCTTGCGCTTCTTCCATGCCTTTAGAACAATTGGAATGAGTGCAACGAAAATCAATGCAATCATAGCACCTATAATTTCTGGCGTAATTGCAGCTTTTAAATCAATAGAACAAGTTCCTGCAGCCCCACATCCTGGATTAGCAGCTTCTTGAGCAGCAATGATACTATCCAACCCCTCGCCCAAGAAAGCATATGCAAATGTTCCCGGTGCAATGCCGATAAATGTTGCTGCGAAATAAGACGGCAACCGCACATTAAACAGCGCTGGTGCAATATTGATCAACCAAAATGGGAATACAGGCACCAAACGCAAGAATAAGAGGTAATTAAAGGCATCCTCTTTAAAGCCATCAGCTAGCTTAGCAACGCTTTTGCCTGCTTTTTCTTGTAATATACTGCCAAAAGATGTTCGTGCAGCCATAAAGATAATGGATGCCCCAATGGTTGCTGCCAAAATGGTTATAGAACCACCAATCAACCAACCGAAGAAAAAACCACCCGCTATGGTAAGCAACGATGCCCCAGGAAAAGATAGAGCCACTGCCACAATATAAAGACCAGCAAAGGTAAGCAAAGATATAAAGAGATTCTCATTAACATAACTGGCTAAATCAGCACGGTGCTGAATCAATGCAGAGAGCGTAAAAAACTTATGCCAGCCCATAGCATAGGCAAAACCCATTAAGCCTAGGATCACAGCAAGAGGTGTAAAGCGTTTCATCAAAGAAACTTTTGTTTTTGGCTCGATGTGTTGCGCTTCTTTTTCCATATTTAAGTCTTCCATTTGTGTAGAACCTGTAACCATTTGCGAATTATTTTGCATCGTTCAAGCTCCAATCATAAGCATAGCTTGAAATCTTAGCATCCTTGATTCGTGCTGCAAGCTCAGGTTTAGCATATTTAAGCCAATGTTTTTTAAGTCTTTTTGACCCACCAAAATCACCCGCATACCATTTGTAGATTTTTGACGCTGTTATCTTACCATTTTTAACCGAAATGCCACGCGGGTGATTAACATATGATACCGCGCTTTGTTTCATTAAACCAAAACGATTAGCGCCTGTATAAGCCCTATTCATCAGATTTGGGCAGGAAAAGGATGCGCAATTTAAAGCATAATGAGACAAAGCGGTTTTAAAGATAGGACGAATGATTTTATGCTCAATTTCATCCAAGCTCAGATTTTCACCTGAAACTTTCAAAATATCCTTTGCCCAAGGCCCAGAACCAAAGAAAGAGCCTCCAAGATTAATTTTCTTTATGGATTTGATTGGATATTTAGAAGCTACTAGCTCCAACGTCTTGGCATTATATAGATTAATCCAATAAGCATGCGCCTCACCTTTTTTCAAAGCTTTGGCATCTACACCCTGTAGGGTTTTGAGGTAATTGCGAAGCGCACTTAATCCGCCGGACTTCAACCCCTTATAATTAACCCGATTATAACCATCGTTGCCCACTTTAACGTATTTTCTCACAAGCTTATCATATGCACTATGATCAACAGATCCTGTCCCTTTTGGGGCAAACGTCTTAGCCAGAGAAGCTGCATCTGCTTGCCCTGTAGCAATGATAAAAAAGGCTGCAGATAGCGTAAAACCTAATGCAAGTGTTAAGCCTATTTTAGACTTATTATTAATAGGCTTAACACTTACTAACGCCCCATCCTGTGTATTTTTAAATTTGTTATTCATCTGACTTACCACCATATTTTTGTTAATAGCTGACCTTCATTCTCTTGATGGAATAAAAAAACATTCAACACAATTAAAATTCAGAGCACCTCACTCCCATTTGAGATCAGCACACATTCAACTCACGTTTCTGTGATTAGATGGCAAGAAAAGCCGCTTTTTTCACGCTTTTAATTAAAAACTGCAATAAATTTGTAAAATTAGCTGAAAATCCAGCGCTCATGAATTGACTTAAAGCCTTCAGCTGACTATAGATGCACGAAATTTGATGGCAAATGTCGATCTCATAATTGTGTAGTATAAGAATTGCATATTATAGGAATCGCGTTATAAAGCTGATCTCACATTAAGAATATTCAAACAAGAAGGCCCGCCTAAGCGTGGGAAGATACTATGAAGCGTACATACCAACCAAGTAATCTTGTTCGCAAACGTCGCCACGGTTTCCGTGCACGCAAAGCAACTGCATCTGGCCGTAAAATTTTGGCAGCACGTCGCGCGCGCGGTCGCAAGCGTTTATCTGCGTAAGCATTTGCCAATTTTGGCAAAGCAGTGGCTCGACTATATCCTAGCGAGCCAATCAGTGAGGGACTATGGGCGTATCAATTCCTGAAATAGCCCGAATTACCAAACGCCGTGATTTCGTTGCGGTGAAAAATGTCGCGCGAGCACATAAGATGCTCGCCCATGGGCGCTCCTTCGTATTACAAGGCGCACCACGCAAAGCCCAAGTAACATCTCAAAAAATTAAAAAATCACTAGATCCAATTAACCGCTTTGGCTTTACCGTCACTAAACGTGTGGGTAATTCTGTCGTACGCAATAGAATTCGCCGTAGAATGCGTGAGGCTGTGCGCCTCCATGCGGGTAAGATCTTGGTCAAACATTCGCTAAAAGCCCATGATTTTGTAATGATTGCCAGAGAAGAGGCACTGCATATCCCTTTTCAACAAATGATTGCAGAACTCACATCAGGGCTTGACGTAATTGCAAAAAAAAGCACACAACAGCAAAGAAATCTGTCATAAGCCTATAATGGGCTGGGGCTCAATAATTCTGCCACCTAAAACTGGCAAATATTGAATATATAAACTTGAGAGTAAAAAATGAAATTTGACCGTAACTTCATCTTAGCAATGGTATTGTCTTTAGGCGTATTTTTAGTTTGGGACTATTTTTATGAAGGCCCAAGACGCGAAGCAGAGCGTCAAGCGCGTGAACAAGAGCAAGCTTTACTGGAAAAATCTGAAGAAACTAAGCAATCAGGAAATGCTCAAGGCGCAAATTCTGGTTCAAACTCTCAAGGTGATATTCCTAGTAATAATAATACTGCATCAGCTGCGACCCAATCCGATGAAGAAGCATTAAATGCAGCACCACGCATCACTATTGAAAGTGAGAGTGTTACTGGTTCAATTAATTTAAGAGGCGCTCGTTTTGATGATTTGCACCTAAAAGGTTATCATGAAACAGTTGATCAAAGCAGCCCAACCATCACATTGCTAAAGCCTAGCAATGATGCAAATGCATATTTTGCGGAATTTGGGTTTGTCGGCAATGAAAAAACTGGCGAAGTGCCAAGCGCTAAAACAATTTGGAAGCTCAAATCAGGCGAAAAACTTTCTCCTGAAACTCCAGTAACATTAACTTGGAAAAATCCTAAAGGCATTGAGTTTAACCGTGAAATTTCACTAGATAAAGACTTCATGTTCAACATCAAAGACACTGTTAACAATGGCTCTAGCGAGACGATTGAGCTTAGTAACTATGGCCGTATTACCCGTTATGGTGAAATTAAAACCGAAGGTATTTTCGTACTCCATGAAGGCATGTTAGGCGTATTTGGTGAGGAAGGTTTTGTTGAACAAGACTATGATGACATTCAAGAAGAGGGTATTCTAAAAAATAAGCCATCAAAAGATGGTTGGATTGGATTTACCGATAAATATTGGGCAACAGCATTAATACCAAGCACTGAATTTAATTCACGCTTCAATCATTTTACAAATGGCCGTCCGCGCTTTCAAACTGATTTTACAGAAAAACTACCAAGCATTGCAGCTGGCAGCACCGCCAGTATTGAGAATCGCTTTTTTGCTGGCGCAAAAGAAGTTGATATTATCAATAGATATGCAGATAGCGGTATCGACCGCTTTGACCTGATGATCGATTGGGGTTGGTTCCACTTCCTAACAAAACCAATGTTCTGGTTGCTTGACCTCATCTTTAAATTCGTTGGAAACTTCGGTGTCGCAATTTTAGGCGTAACGGTTATTCTTAAAATTGTATTCTTCCCATTGGCAAATAAATCTTATGCTTCAATGGCACGAATGAAGATTTTCCAACCTCGAATGACTGAATTAAAAGAGCAATATGGCGATGACCGCGCTGGTTTGCAAAAAGCAATGATGGAGCTTTATAAAAAAGAAAAGATCAACCCTGCCTCGGGTTGCTGGCCGATGTTAGTTCAGGCTCCTGTATTTTTTGCGCTTTATAAGGTTATCTATATTACCATTGAGATGCGTCACGCGCCTTTCTTTGGCTGGATTCAAGATTTATCTGCACCGGACCCAACCACTATTTTCAACCTATTTGGCCTCATTCCAATTGATATGCCAGCGTTCTTGATGATTGGTGTTTGGCCACTATTAATGGGTATTACAATGTTCTTGCAAATGCGCATGAACCCAACACCACCAGACCCAACTCAACAAATGATCTTCACATGGATGCCGATTGTATTCACATTCATGATGGCAGGCTTCCCAGCTGGTCTTGTGATCTATTGGGCATGGAACAATTTCCTATCGATCCTTCAACAAGGTGTGATTATGAAGAAACACGGTGCTAAAATTGAGCTTTGGGATAATTTACGCGCTCTGTTTAAGAAAAAAACAGCCGATGAGGCAAGCTCGGAATAATCTGCTCGATTGCAAAGTTCAAGCGCAATGAAACACGCTTGATCTTTCATTAAACAAAGGAACGTCCAGTGAGCGACTCTAATGATGTAGAAAAAAATGAGCGCCCAGATGAGGACTATGAGCAGGCTCGCCTGCTCTTTGCACGCACTTGGGTATTCATTCGCTCTGTTCCCACCATGAAGCATTTGCCAGATTTAGGGCCGCCAGAAATTGCTTTTGCTGGTCGCTCTAATGTGGGTAAATCCTCATTGATTAATGCGCTGGTTGGTCAGGGCAATATTGCCCGTACATCCAACACACCAGGGCGCACACAAGCGCTTAATTATTTTATTCCCGATGGTGATTGGCAAGAAACCAATGAATTACCTCCCATGGCGATGGTTGATATGCCCGGCTATGGTTTTGCCAAAGCACCAAAAGCAACAGTGGATGCTTGGACTAAATTGATCTTTTCCTACCTTCGCGGACGCTCAACCTTAAAGCGGGTTTATCTCTTGATTGATAGCCGCCATGGGGTGAAGAAAAACGACATTGATGTGATGAAGCTTTTAGATACGGCCGCAGTTTCCTATCAGATAGTTTTAACTAAAACGGATAAGATTAAAGCTTCACAGCTTGAACCCCTTAAAGCCAAAACGCTCGATGCCATTAAAAAACATCCTGCGGCTTTTCCAGAAGTAATTCTTACTTCCAGCGAGAAGAAGTACGGCTTAGATAGCTTACAGCTGGCTATCATGGATGCTATTTCAGTTTAATGCCTATATAACGCACTCTACCTTGCAAAGTTTATCTCCCTTATGGCATGAGTAAATCTACATGATTTATTATAGGGGAAAGATATGGAACAAAATAGCGCCTTATTGGTTATTGATGTCCAAAACGATTTTTTACCGGGTGGCAGTTTAGCGGTTGAAGATGGCAATGCCATCATTCCTCTGATAAATGACATTTCACGCAAATTCCAAAATGTAATTATTACTCAAGATTGGCACACAAACGCTCACCTTTCATTCGCCTCATCCCATGAAGGCAAGGCGCCATTTGACACAATCGAAATGCCATATGGCACCCAAGTGCTTTGGCCTGAGCATTGTGTGCAGGAAAGCCACGGTGCTGCTTTGGCCAGTGATTTAAATATCCCCCATACTCAAATGATTATCCGCAAAGGCTATAATCACGAGATTGATAGCTATTCAGCCTTTATGGAAGCGGACAAAACGACCATGACAGGGCTAACGGGTTATTTGCGTGAACGTGGCATAGATAGCCTATATTTATGTGGATTAGCCACAGATTTCTGCGTGGCTTGGTCAGCTCTTGATGCACGCGCCCAAGGCTTTGAGTGCCATGTAATTGAAGATGCTTGTCGCGCCATTGATTTGGATGGCTCCCTAAAGGCTGCATGGGAGAATATGCAAAAGGCTGGCGTAAAACCTATCCAGTCCAACGATCTTTAAAATAGCTCTTTATTGATAATAAAATACCCGCTAAGACTATAAAGAACTAACCACAATAAGATTATAACGACAATGAGATTACGATGACCAATAATAACGCCTCAAATGATTCAGGTGAAATACAAGCTAAACTTTTATCAGAAGCCCTGCCCTATATGCAGCGCTATGAGGCAGCATCTATTGTCATCAAATATGGTGGCCATGCCATGGGCGATGCAGCATTAGGTCAAGCTTTTGCCCGTGACGTTGCACTTTTAAAGCAATCAGGCGTTGATCCAATTGTTGTTCACGGAGGAGGCCCACAAATTGGCTCTATGTTGGAACGCATGGGCATAGAAAGTCAATTTCGCGGTGGACTTCGTGTGACAGATCAAAAGACCATTGAAGTGGTCGAAATGGTTTTAGCAGGCTCTATTAATAAGAAAATTGTATCTGAATTTAATTCGCAAGGTGCGCGTGCTATTGGTCTCTGCGGTAAAGATGGCAATATGATGCAGGTAGAAAAATTACGCCGTACAGAACGCGATCAAGACAGCAATATCGAAAGTATTTTAGATCTTGGCTTTGTAGGGGAGCCAAAAAATGTCGATATTACCGTGCTTGATATGGTAACCAGCGCTGGCCTTATTCCAATCATCGCCCCTGTTGCTTTTGGCGAAGATGGTAATACCTATAATGTAAATGCAGATACATTTGCAGGTGCCATTGCATCAAACATGGATGCAGAGCGTCTATTATTTCTCACCGATGTACCAGGCGTATTGGATAAGGAAGGTAATTTGATTAAAGAGCTATCTGTTAAAGAAGCTAAGAAGCTAATTGCTAATGGAACCATTCACGGCGGCATGATACCCAAAGTTGAAACCTGCTTTGATGCCATTGAACAAGGGGTTGAGGGTGTTGTTATTTTAAATGGCAAAACGCCTCATGCCGTATTGCTTGAACTTTATACCGAGCATGGCGCAGGCACCTTAATCGTTCGATAGGAATTCTTTGAAATGTCCAAAACTCACTTCAGTCATATCAACACATGGATTTTTGATCTTGATAATACGCTTTATCCAAGACATTGCGATCTATTTGCACAAATTGATATTAAAATGACGGAATATATCATGGTACTAATGGGACTGCCATTTGATGAAGCGCGGGTGATACAAAAAGACCTCTACAAAGCGCATGGCACAACCCTTAACGGCCTTGTGATCAATCACCAAATTGATCCCCATGATTATTTAGACAAAGTGCATGATATTGATTATAGCGAAATTTCGGCTAATCCAGAATTGGGTGAAATAATCAACGCACTACCAGGGCGCAAATTTATATTTACCAATGGGGATCGTCCCCATGCGGAACGTACGCTCAAACAACTAAACATTAAAGAAGATTATTTTGAGGATATCTTTGGGATTGTAGATGCTAATTTTGAGCCAAAGCCTGCCCGCGCTCCCTATGATGATTTCATCAAGAAATATGACATAGATCCTAAATCTGCATCTATGTTTGAGGATATGCCGCGCAACCTTCAAGTACCAGATGAAATTGGCATGTGCACAGTATTAATTGAACCTAATCAAGCAGCTGTTAAAAAATTAGAACCATGGGAATTAATTGGTCATGATGCGCCATACATTCACCACCGCACTGATGACATCAATGATTTTTTACAAAAAATTTTATAGCCAGTACTTAGACAGGTAATTTTACAGTGGCTTTCAAGCCCCCCATTTGGCTGGTTGAGAACTCAATATCGCCCCCATGAATACGGGCAATATCACGCGCTATTGTAAGGCCGAGGCCCGTGCCTGTTTCATCTTGATTACGTGCCTCATCCAAACGGACAAAGGGTTTAAACACCTCTTCAACCTTATCATCAGGAATGCCAGGACCATCATCTTCAATCTTTAAGATAAACCATTCCTCATCTTGATGTGAGGTTACTCGAACCTTATTGGCATAGCGAAAAGCATTGCTAATGAGGTTGGTCACCAAACGGGTAAAAGCAGCAGGACGTGCTTGAATAACACCGCTCCCCTCACAATAATAATGAAAATCTTTTCCTTTAACTTCTGCTTCGGAATAAAACCGCTGCATAATGATTTCAATATCAACAGTTGTAGTATCTTCACCACCATCGCCACGAGTAAAATCCAAATAGCCTTCCAACATATTTTGCATTTCATCTACATCATTTTGCAAATCGCGAACTTCTTGACCATCGCCAACCAGCGCCAATTGTAATTTAAAGCGGGTTAGGACTGTACGTAGATCATGACTAACGCCCGCAAGCATGGCCGTTCGCTGTTCAATCTGGCGTTCAATACGTTCGCGCATAATTAAAAAGGCATTGCCCGCACGCCGCACTTCTGTTGCACCGCGAGGTTTAAAATCATAATCCGACAATTGACCTTTACCAAAATTATCAGCTGCATTTGCCAATTGCTGAATAGGTTTAATTTGATTAAGTAAAAATAAAACTGCAATGATAATTAACACCAATGCGGTGCCAACCATCCAAATCAAAAATATATGCGAATTAGATGCATAGGCTTGATTGCGATAAACATAAACCCGCAAAATTTTATCGCCCAAATTGATCCGCACTTCTAAAAGATCAGAATCCCCCACTGTATCCAACCAATAGGGTTTTTCAATTCGATCACGCAATTGCTCCCCCATTACCCGATCAAGTATAGAAAAGAAGGGTTTGGGAGCTGGTGCCGGCAATGGTTCCATTGGCAAAATTGAAATATTAAGTTTCATTCGGTCGCGGGCGATATCCGTGATGATTTTATAGTCTGCATCTTGTGGGTATTGCTCCACAATATCCACAATCGCAGCAATATCACGCACCACAGATGATGATAAGCGTTGGGTTACACTCTGCCAGTGGCGCTCCATAAACACAAAGGCAAGCACTGATTGAAACACCACCATAGGTACAATGATAATTAACAGCGAACGCCCAACCAAGCCTTTTGGTAAGTGCAAGAATGAAAGCCGCGAAAATCTACGCCAAGCAAGACGAAGCCGCTTCAAGACAGGTAAATCTTTTCGATTTTTAATTTTTGCTAATTTTTGCAGCAAAAAACATCTCCCTTTGACGTCCTCATAGTAATTTATGATTCTACACGTAACCGATAACCAATACCACGTACTGTTTGCAGATATATCGGATTAGCTGGATCATTTTCCAACTTACGTCGCAAGCGATTAATTTGCACATCAACAGTCCGTTCATTTGACAGATTATCATCCCCCGTTAAAGCATGGCGCGGAACCGTCTCCCCCGCACTATTGCTCAAGATTACCATAAAATCAGTTTCCCGCTCAGTTAATCGGATATTTGTACCTTGTTTTAACAGTTCGCGACGCACAAGGTTGAAGGTATATTCTCCAAAATTAACCTCATCAATCACAGGTGTATCATCCACCTTTACCCGCTTTAAAATGCTATTAATTCTCAATAATAGCTCTCTTGGATCAAATGGTTTTGCCAAGTAATCATCCGCTCCAGCTTCTAACCCCTCAATGCGCGCATCAACTTCAGCAAGGGCTGTCAGCATTAATATAGGTGTATCATTTGTAGCAGAAATTGATCGGGTTAATTCCACACCGCTCTCACCGGGCATCATCACATCAACAATTAGAAGATCAAAGGCAATACCCTGCAATTTATTACGCGCGTCCTGCGCATCTTGCGCAAGAGAAACGCGAAATCCATTTTCAAAGAGAAAGCGTGCAATTAAATCACGAATACGCTTATCATCATCAATGACCAAAATATGTGGCGCAGTATCATCTACGGTCCCATTGCTGGCGTTATTTCCTTGTTGTGACATTCATCAACTCCAGTTCATACCTCTTGCCAATAGATTTTCAAATTAGATTATCAGAGTTTTTGCAAGTGTTCCACCACTGTCAGACTTTCAATCCCAATCAAGTTTTTCAAAAAATTTTCAGCAAATTCACGATTTTCTATGCCCACTTTCTGCAATGCTGTCTCAATACGCTTAGATTGTAACTCAGATAATTTTAAGGCCAACTCTCGCCCCTTTAGGGTTGGATACAACAAACGTTGACGGCGATCGCGCCTACCAACTTGTTGATCAATATGCCCACTTTCAATAAGTTGACGTAAAACCCGCGCTAGACTTTGCTTGGTTATCTTTAAAATATCTAAGAGTTCAGCCACCTTTAATCCAGGGTCACGATTAACAAAATGCAAAACACGGTGATGTGCGCGGCCAAAATCATAAGTTTCTAAGATTTCATCTGCATCAGCGATAAAATCCCGATAAGCGAAGAAAAACAGCTCAATCAGCCTAAAATCTGGCCCATCTGCTGGGGTAAGTGGTGTTAAAATACGCTTTTCTAAATCACTCATCTTATAACTCGCTTGAAGCCTTTGATAGCTCACATAAGGCTTTATGCCAAAAATCAATAAAATATGTCAGTACTATTGACATATTTAACCGATATGTTAGCACTAATCAATTAATAACAGATGGAAATTTAGTTTTTAGAGCATAGTTCACAACAATTTGCTAATGCTTTGGGTAATTTTCTAGATTTAAGCGTCTAACGCGCTACATACAAATACAGGAGTAAGGCCATGGCTGGCGTATCATTTGATCAACTGGAAGGCGAAATTTGGTTTAATGGTGAATTTGTAAAATGGGCAGATGCAAAAGTGCACGTACTGACCCATGGTTTACATTATGCCAGTTCAGTTTTTGAAGGCGAACGTGCCTATGAAGGTCAAATCTTTAAATTACAAGAACATACAGATCGTTTAATTTTTTCAGCTAATGAGTTGGGTTTTGAACTTCCTTATAGTGCTGAGGAAATCAATCAAGCTTGTATTGATACTGTTAAGCGTCAAGGGCTAACGAATGCCTATATCCGCCCTGTTGCATGGCGCGGCAGCGAGATGATGGGCGTATCTGCGCAATCAAATCGCATTAATCTTGCTATTGCCGCATGGGATTGGCCTAGCTATTTCTCTCCTGAGGAACGATTAAAGGGTATTCGTTTGACCATCTCTAAATGGAAACGCCCTGACCCTGAAACGATCCCATGCCATGCTAAGGCTGCTGGACTTTATATGATTTGCACCCTATCTAAACATGCAGCTGAGGCTGATGGTTATGCTGATGCATTAATGTATGATTATCGCGGACTTATTGCTGAGGCCACAGGTGCAAACGTATTTTTCATCAAAGGTAATGAAATCCACACACCAAAGCCTGATTGCTTCTTAAATGGCATCACCCGTCAAACCGTTATCGAACTGGCTAAAAAACGCGGCTATGAGATTATTGAGCGCCACATGAAACCAGAAGAGATGGCAGATTATGACGAGTGTTTCTTAACGGGCTCTGCTGCTGAGGTAACGCCTGTATCAGAAATCGCAGAGTATCGTTTTACCCCTAGTGTGGTTTGCCAAACACTAATGGCTGATTATGATGATGCCGTTCGCGCTCACGCTAAATAGGAGCTAATATGGGACAACTCAGCGCTGCAATTATTCCTGTTACGGCTTTCCAACAAAACTGCACCCTGCTGTTTGATAGCGAAAGCAAAAAAGGTGCTGTGATTGATCCTGGTGGCGATATTGATCGCATTGAAGCTGCTATTAAAGAGGCTGACGTAGAAATTGAAGCCATCTACCTTACCCATGGCCATATTGATCATGCCGCAGGTGCTGAAGATTTAAAGGCAAAATTGAATGTCAAAATCATTGGTTCTCATAAGGCTGACGAACCTCTGCTTCAAGGCCTTGAAGATCAAGCTAAAATGTTTGGTCTCGAAGATGATGTAAAAAACGTCACCCCAGATCAATGGCTAGATGATGGCGATAAAGTCACCATTGGCGGTCATGAATTTGATGTATTCTTTCGCCCCGGCCATGCGCCTGGTCATGTTGTTTATTATAATGCAGCCCATAAATTTGCCCACCTTGGCGATGTTCTATTTCAAGGCTCCGTGGGTCGCACTGATTTACCAGGATCTAATCATCAAGCTTTGATGGATAGCATTAAGAACAAAATTTTGACGCTTCCTGATGATGTAAGCTTCATCTGTGGGCATGGTGCAGGTTCTACCATTGGTGCAGAGCGCCGCAGTAATCCATTCTTAAAAGGGTTATAAATCTTTTAAAATGACAGATCTCACTTCCATCACCGTTATCTTAACAATTTTAGCTACTGCGGTGATGGCTGCAACTGCTGCCATTCAAGCAGCACGTCAAGATTTCGACCCCTTTGGGGCAACAGTACTTGCTATTGTAACAGCTATTGGCGGCGGGACATTGCGCGATTTGCTCATCGGCTCATCACCCGTTTTTTGGCTTCAAGACAGCACCTATTTATATACCGCCATTCCCATTGGGTTAATCACCTATTTCATCGCCAAAGCTTATAATGCCAAAGTTGGTCAACGCTTAATCATCTTACTCTATATTGACGGCATTGGGCTTGCACTATTTACACTTGTGGGTGCAAGAGTTGCCCTCAGTCACGATATTTCTGCTATTAACGCTGTAATTTTAGGCTGCATTACAGGGGCAGCTGGTGGTATGTTTCGTGATATCTTATGCGGCTTACAACCCTCTATCTTAAAACAAGATCTCTATGCAACCGTATCGCTTATTGGCGGCACTATTTATGTATTCGGCAAAGACTATATCGCGCTAACCACTGTGTTGATCATTGCATTCTTTGTGATGATTATTCTGCGCTCACTTGTTATCTATAAGAACACCCATAAAGCACATTAAAACGGCGCGCTCATAACATTACATCAAGCGCTTACCATTAGCTACAGGCTTATCAGTTGCAGCTAAAATAATTGCACCCTCATCATCTTCAAAGCCTAAAACTAAAACTTCAGACATAACGGGGCCAATTTGGCGCGGTGGAAAATTTACTACTGCCATAATTTGTCTACCAATTAATTCTTCAGGATTATAATGCACGGTAATCTGAGCAGAAGATTTTTTAATGCCGATCTCATCACCAAAATCAATCTGCATCTTAATAGCGGGCTTGCGTGCTTCAGGAAAAGGCTCCGCTTTAACGATAGTGCCAGTTCGAATATCCACTTTCATAAAATCATCAAATAAAATTTCAGCCATGGCTCTCCCCTTAATATCTTTTAATCAAGTTTTGCTAACCCTTTTGAGCGATCACTCGCAGCTTTCACAGCCTTGCTCATCAATTGAGTGAGGCCATCTTCAGCCATCAAAACCTCTAAAGCAGCGGCTGTTGTACCGCCTGGCGAAGTTACATTTTTGCGCAATTGATCTGCACCTAAATCAGACTGTTTTAACAATTCTGCTGCACCAATGATGGTTTGACGCGCAAGTTTAGTTGATAGATCTTCAGATAAGCCAGCATTAACACCAGCCTGCGCCATGGCTTCCACCATATGAAAAATATATGCAGGCCCACTACCAGAAACCCCCGTTACAGGGTCAATCAGAGCCTCATCCTCAACCCAATCAACCTTACCTATTGCGCTTAAAAGTCCGCTCACCCAGCCCTTGTGATCATTATTTACATGGCTATTACCAACACAAACACTCATGCCCTCACCCACTTGCGATGGTGTATTGGGCATGGTTCTAATGATTGGATTAGTTTCAAAATTTTGCGCAAGACTATCTATGGTAATGCCAGCGGCAACAGAGACCAAAAGCGTTGAAGGATCAATATATTCACCAATATCATTGAGTATTGGGATCATCACCTGAGGCTTAACCGCAAGAATAAAAATATCAACTTCTAATTTATGATCAAGCTTTACAATATTTTTCACTTCATGTTGTTTTAAAAGCGCTAGCATTTCATCACTTGGTTTAGGATCAACCACACAGATGCGATCACCCTCAATCCCATCTTCAAGCCAGCCGCGCAACATAGCGCCGCCCATATTGCCAGCACCTAAGAGAGCAATTTTAAAAGCACCCTTGCTCATTTATGCCTCACCTACAGTCTCAAATACACAGCATTCCAAGGCTTCTTTGGCATCCTTGCCGGCCC
The DNA here is from genome assembly GCA_929200335.1 of uncultured Alphaproteobacteria bacterium. Lineage (GTDB taxonomy): Bacteria > Pseudomonadota > Alphaproteobacteria > Rhizobiales > Rhizobiaceae > CAKMZG01. The sequence continues at coordinate 17,173 of CAKMZG010000010.1, forward strand.
AAGCTAAATATTGAAATGCCTCATAATAACGCTCACACGATTCAACACCTTTAGACAGCAGCGCCACAATTAACGCTTCAGTTGCCTCAATACCGCCATTCAACATAATACCATGACGATACATCAAGCGTTGATCATCTGCCCAAAAATCAAAGTGCCCCATGAGCATTTGCTCATTAATCATGCTAAGAAGTTTACGAAATTCATCATAACGTTTCTCAGGCGCTGTCATATCAAAGCTGCATACCAAATGTAACGCTTCTTGCTCAACCATCCAAGCAATTGAAACCTGATAGGTTGCCCAAGCACCCGTTATAGAAATAGCGATCTCTTCATCACATAGACGCTCAAACAACCAATTCTTCTCAGATACAATCTCTTCGATTGAATCCATAGGATTGTACTGCTCTTCAAATGTCCATTCCAACAATGCCATAATAAACCCAAATTCTCTCTGTGTGTTTCAAATCAAAACACGAATCATTCAATAAAATCAGCATATAACGAGAAAATATAAGAAAAAGATCTTTGATCATTTTTCCCAAAGGAATCTGTGGATAGGCATTGAATCATTTTAAACAGGAATCAGCGTAACAGACTCATCATTAAGGCTTTTTTGGACTTATCCACCGCTCTAAAAAAAATGAATAAAATCAACTCCAAACGCTAATTTGGATTTATTAAATTTGTACAGAGATATTCTTATGAGATTATTTTTTAGCGGATGATTTGCCAGTTTTACCTTCAAGCGCATCAAGACGCGCCTCAAGTTCAACAATTTTGACTTCAAGACGGTCATTTTCAGAACGCGCCCGAATAGCCATCTCGCGCACAACATCAAAATCTTCGCGCTGCACCAAATCCATATTGGCTAAAAATTTATCAGCCTGCGCACCAAATGCGGTTTCTACTTCGCGCTTAACACCTTGAGCAGCACCAGCTGCGTCAGTCATTAATTTGGCAAAATCATCAAATATCTTATTGCTACCTTGAGACATGGCTACATCCTGTGATCTGCATATTTTATGCGTTCGTTTTAAAAAGCCTTATAAAAGCCTTGAAAGGCTATACGTGTTATGTAAGAGCTTATGAAGATAATTGCAACGCGCGAGATGCCACATCTTAAATTTAATTAATACGATTGACCAGATCGATATAGAAAGTTAAAAATGCAAATTTTGCCACTCCTGATAAATTACCCAAACATTGATCCAATTTTAATTGAAGTGGGGCCGCTTGCTATTCGTTGGTATTCGCTAGCCTATATCTGCGGCATTTTAATTGGCTTTTATTATATTCTATCGCTCATAAAAAAGACGACACTCTGGGGCAACCAATCCCCTCCTCTAAGCCAAGAAAATATTGATGATTTCCTCCTATGGGCAACCCTTGGGGTTGTTTTAGGTGGACGCCTTGGCCATGTGTTATTTTATGATTTCAATTATTACCTGCACCACCCACTTGAAATTTTTGCTGTTTGGCAAGGCGGCATGGCCTTTCACGGTGGCGCGCTTGGGGTATTAATTGCAGCCATATTATTCACGCGCCAAAAAGGCTTATCATTTTTCTCATTGATGGATTTGGTAAGCACCGCATCTTGCATTGGCCTTTTCTTTGGCCGTATTGCCAATTTCATTAATGGTGAACTATGGGGCAGACCAACCAATGTCGACTGGGCAATGGTTTTCCCAACAGCCGATGCGCAACCACGCCATCCCAGCCAACTTTATGAAGCAGCACTAGAAGGCTTACTCCTCTTCATCATATTAAACATTTTAATCTTTGGCTTTAAGAAGTTGCGTCAACCCGGATTCATTGCCGGCACTTGGCTGATTGGTTACGCCATAGCAAGAATATTCTCTGAATTTTATCGCGTACCAGATTACGTACTTTCCACCTTCCTTGGTGATTGGCTAAGCATTGGCATGGCATTATCTATCCCTATGATCTTAATTGGGTTGTGGTCAATTTTTACTTCAAAACAACGTATAAAGCATTAAAACATCCATGACAGCTTCACTTTCAGATCAGATTAAAAAGGAGATCCAGCGAGATGGCGCCATGCCCATTTCAACCTATATGGAGCGCTGCTTGTATGATCCTCATCAGGGCTACTATACCACGCGCATAGTATTTGGCACAGAAGGGGATTTTGTTACCGCACCTGAAATTAGCCAAATTTTTGGTGAACTCATTGGCGCATGGGCAATGGACACATGGGTAAAACTTGGCAAGCCATCACCGTTTAATCTGATCGAAATGGGGCCAGGACGCGGTACGCTAATGAGCGATATGATCCGCAGTTTTAAGACCAATTCAAATTTTTCATCTGCCGCGCAAATCAAACTGGTTGAAATCAGCGCAAATCTGAAGGACGCCCAGCAGAGAAAATTAAAAAATTGCGGCTTCAATATTGAATGGCACGAGGATATTTCTACCTTACTAGATCAACCCTTTATTATCATCACCAATGAACTGTTAGATGCCCTGCCCTTTGAGCAATATGTAAAAACTCAAGATGGTTGGATGATGCGCTGTGTTAATGCAATAGAAAACGATTTTTGCTTTACCACGAACAGCCAACATATTGATGAAAGTAACTTACCCAGTGATGCAGATAATCAACCCTTAGGCACAATTTTTGAAAAATCTGCCCCCCGCGAAAATTTGATCAAAACAATAGCATCAAAAATCGCAATCCAAACCAGCGCAGCCCTTATGATTGATTATGGTCATGACAAATCTGGTTTTGGCGATACATTTCAAGCGCTAAAGGATAATAAATATTGTGAGGTATTAAGCCATCAAGGCCAAGAGGATTTAACCAATCACGTTGATTTTGAGGCTCTATCAACCATCGCCGCCACACAAAAAATCAACCCTCATGAGATCATCACTCAAGGAGAATTTCTATTACGCCTTGGGCTTCTGGAGCGTGCAGGACAATTAGGCCATGGCAAACACCAAGCTCAGCAAAGGGCCATACGCCAAGCTGTTGAGCGCTTAGCCGGCAATGATCCCAATAAACATCAAATGGGCGATTTATTCAAAGCGCTCATCCTATCTCCAAAAGAAATTAGCCTTGCGCCTTTTTAAGAATAAATTCATACTCATCAACTAACGAATACCCCAATAACTACAGTAGAGATTTTATAGCGCCATGGTTGAAAAGCATAAACCCCAAATTTTCAAAAGCGACAGATTAAGCAAAGTCGGATCCCATATCAAACATGGTTTTTTTGGTCGTGGTGGTGGTGTCTCCAAGGGCATTTATCAAAGCCTTAATGTTGGAGTGGGCTCAAATGACGATCAAGTACTGGTTAAACAAAACCGCGCTCTCGTTGCTGAAAGTCTAGGCGTACCATCAGATCATTTAGTGACCGTTCATCAAGTACATTCAAAAATTGCTGTTAGCATATCTGATCCATGGGATGCCAATGCATGGGATAACAATCGCCCTAAAGCAGATGCCATTGTCACCAATATTGAAAATCTAGCCATTGGTGCATTAACGGCAGATTGTGGCCCCGTATTATTTGCTGATGGCAATGCTAATGTTATTGCTGCCGCCCATGCAGGTTGGCGCGGGGCATTTGGTGGCATATTAGAAAGTACCATTGAAGCCATGGAAAAATTAGGCTCACAACGCGAGAACATCATTGCCACTCTAGGGCCTTGCATCTCGCAGGAATCCTATGAAGTTGGCGCTGAGTTTTACGAGACCTTCATCAAGGAAAATAAAACCAATGCTCAACATTTCATACCGTCTAAAAAAGAAAAATTTCACCAATTTGATTTAAAGACCTATATCGTACAGCGATTAATAAATGCTGGCATTCAAGCTGATGCCATGCCACAATGCACATACAAACAAATGGATGATTTTTTTTCATACCGTAAAACTACACATAACAATGAAGCAGACTATGGGCGACAAATCTCTTGCATAGCAATTAATTCAATTTAAAGAGGTTTGTCCACCACTACTAAAGGATTTAGAATGGCATTTCACTTTGATGAAGCTGAATTTCAAAACCGCATAGAACAACTTCAAGCTAAAATGGCAGAGGAAAAACTTGATGCAATGCTGCTGTTTGCGCAAGAAAGCATGTATTGGCTAACCGGCTATGATACCTTTGGCTCCTGCTTCTTCCAATGCCTTGTATTCAAAGCCGATGGCACCATGCATCTCTTAACCAGAGCACCAGATCTTCGTCAGGCTCAACATACCTCCAGTATAAAAAACATCACCCTATGGATGGATCACTCCCAAGCTGTGCCCATGGTGCGATTAAGCGAAATTCTAGATGGTATGGATTTATTGGGGGCTTCTATCGGGGTAGAATATAATTGCCATGGATTAAATGCGCACTATGGCCGCTTGCTGGATAATCAATTGTCTAGCTTTGCTCGCTTGAGTGATGCATCGACTCTTGTTTCAAGTCTGCGCATGATAAAATCAAAGACAGAAATCAAATATGTTAAAAAAGCTGCAAAGCTCGCTGATGATGCTCTTGATGCAGCATTGGAACTCATCCACCCCGGCGCTAATGAGGCTGATATTCTTGCCGCAATGCAAAGTGCAGTATTCTCACAAGGGGGCGATTATCCAGGAAATGAATTCATCATTGGTTCAGGCCATGATGCCCTACTCTGCCGATATAAAGCAGGGCGACGCAAACTCTCCAAGAATGATCAATTAACCTTAGAGTGGGCTGGCGCTTGGGCGCATTACCATGCCGCAATGATGCGCACGGCTATCATAGGAAAGCCAAGCGACCGCCATTTGGAGCTATATGAAGCAGCACTAGCAGCATTAAAAGCAACTGAGGAGGCAATGGTTGTAGGAGGAGAGACCCCAAATACATTTGGCGATGTATTCAATGCACATGCCCAAGTTTTGGATAATTTGGGACTTGCAAAATATCGCCTTAATGCCTGCGGCTATTGTATGGGTGCAAAGTTCGCCCCTAGCTGGATGGACTATCCTATGTTCTATGCGGATAATAGTGTTGAAATTGTTGAGAATATGACTCTATTTATCCACATCATCATCATGGATGATGATCAAGATTGCGCAATGACATTAGGACAAAGCTATCTCACCAAAAAAGGCAAGCCGGAATCGCTTTCACGCCATGGGTTAGAGCTGATTATTTGCCCAGATTAAATAAATGACTAAGTAAATGGCTAAATGATTGGCTGAGTGGCTGGTTTACAAAAACAGCATTTGTCTATAGAACCATTTTGCCCTACATATTTTGCAACATATGTAGGGCAATTTTTAAAAAGCATTATAATGGTGGGGTTTCCATGCGGGGATTACAATTTTTAATTTTAAGTTTAGCACTGTGTTTAATATTACCACTTGCTGGTTGTAACACTGCCCTAAACAGTGGCCTTAACAATGGAGCTCAGACAAACAATTCCAAGTCCCAACAATCTAGCGAGAATACGCAAGTAGCAACAGCTAACGCAGCTGTGACCGAGGCGCGTTATAAATTACATTTCTTGCCCGTTACAGGTGCGCCAGCTAACCACGTTTCTACATTATCAAAAGCGCTACAATCCCAAGCCATTCAAAATAAAGTGGTAATGGTGAGCGCTAATCAAGGAGAGCGCTATAGGGTTAAAGGTTTTTTCTCAGCCTTTGACGATGGCAATGGCACTCTCGTTGTTTATGTTTGGGATATTTTAGACGCCAATAATCAGCGCAAGCACCGCATTAATGGCCAACAAAAAATCAACAAATCTTCAAGCTATGCATGGAATGCAGTAGATGCCAGCGTAATAACAAACATTGGCAAAAGCTCAATGCAACGCCTAGATGCTTGGGTGAGCAAACAACGATAAGCGAAAAAATCATAAATTTTAGAAATTGACTGATGTTTTTATTAAAAAAATGGGTGTAAATTAAAATTGCCCTTTGCAATCTGCGTTAACCGTTGGTAAGACACCCCTGTAATTAGAAGTTTAGAGAAAATCTCAAACACCACTCAACGCCAAAGCGGCTGATGCCGTTACAGCCAAATGTTGGAAGCAAACATGAAACTTTTTGCAGGAAACTCCAACCGAATTGTCAGCGAAAAAATTGCCGAATATCTTGGCACACCTCTTGGAAAAGCAGTCGTACGTCGTTTTGCTGATCAAGAAATTTTTGTTGAAATTCAGGAGAATGTGCGCGGTGAAGATGTCTTCATCATTCAATCCACTTCATATCCAGCCAATGATCATCTGATGGAATTGTTGATCATGATTGATGCCTTGCGCCGCTCATCAGCTAGACGTATCACAGCCGTACTGCCTTATTTCGGCTATGCTCGTCAGGATAGAAAGCCAGGGCCAAGAACTCCAATTTCAGCCAAACTGGTTGCAAATTTGATTACCAAAGCGGGTGCTGATCGGGTACTAACCCTTGATCTCCATGCGGGACAAATCCAAGGTTTCTTCGATATTCCAACGGATAACCTTTATGCTGTTCCAGTATTTTCACGCGATGTTAAAGCCCATTACAACTTAGAGAACACTATGGTGGTTTCTCCTGATGTTGGTGGCGTAGTTCGTGCACGCTCATTGGCAAAACGCATTGATAGTCTACTGTCTATCGTTGATAAACGCCGTGATAAGCCTGGTGAATCTAAAGTGATGAACGTGATCGGCGATGTTACAGGTAAGGATTGCCTACTTATTGATGATATCATTGATAGTGGCGGCACACTTTGTAATGCAGCGGAAGCCTTGCTTGATCAGGGCGCTACATCCGTGACCGCCTATATCACCCATGGGGTGCTTTCAGGAGGAGCCGTATCTCGCATCATGGCCTCAAAACTTAAAGAGCTGGTGATTACCGATAGTATTCAGCCTACAAGCGCTGTAAATGCAGCGCCAAATATCCGGGTAGTAACTATCGCCGACCTTTTAGCTGAAGCAATTAATCGCACAGCCATGGAAAAATCCGTATCAAGTCTATTCGATTAGGCCTAATTCGTTCTTATTGGCGCGGATAAAATATCAATACAAATTACTTGCCTTGTAGGGGACTATCCCCTATAAGGCCAGCACCACGCCGACACCCCTGGAGGGAGCGTGGCCAAGATTATGGATATTCTATTTATAATTTTGAATTTTGGATCATCTGATCCACAACCTTAAAACAAGCACTTAGGAGACTTTTATGGCTAAAAATCTACAGCTTAAAGCCGAAGTGCGTGATCGGGTTGGCAAGGGGGCCTCTCGGGAACTACGCCGTAATGGCATGATTCCAGCAGTCATCTATGGTGACAAAAAAGAGCCTCTTTCCATCGCCCTACCACGCAAAGAAATGACTCAATTGATCCAAGCAGGTGGTTTTATGACTCACCTAACTGACATTGAAGTTGGTGGCGAAAAACATACCGTTATCGCGAAAGATGTTCAATTTGAACCAGTTCGTGACTTCTTGGTACACATCGATTACGTACGTGTAGCTAAAGGCGCTAAACTTGTTGTTGAAGTTCCAGTACACTTTGAAGGCGAAGACAACTGTCAAGGCCTTAAAGATGGCGGCGTGTTAAACACAGTTCGTCACTCAGTGGAAGTGGAAGCACCAGCAACCTCTATCCCAGAGAGCTTTACAATTAATCTTGAAGGCTTCAACTTGGGTGATTCAATTAACGTTTCAGCGGTTGATATGCCAGAAGGCGTTGTGCCAACCATTACAGACCGTGACTTCACGATTGCTACAATCGCAGCACCTGCTGCATTGAAATCTGAAGAGTCTGAGGAAGCTGACACAGCCGCTGAAGACGAAGCAGCTGAAGAAAGCAAAGACGAAGAATAAGGCTTTGCTTATTGTCGTAAGACAGATTGAGAAAGGACACCACCATGCTCATTATAGCGGGTTTAGGTAATCCAGGTTCTCAATATGCAGGCAATCGACATAATATTGGATTTATGGCGGTGGATGCGATTGCACACCGCCATAATTTTTCGCCTTGGCGCAAGAAATTCCAAGCCGAAATATGTGATGGCACCATTGATGGTGAAAAATGCCTCCTCCTAAAACCTCAAACCTACATGAATGAAAGCGGACGCTCGCTTGCTGAGGTTAAAAAATTCTATAAAGTTCAAAATTCAAACATCGTGGTTATTCATGATGAGCTGGACATTCCCCCTGCAAAAGTCAAAATGAAAATTGGCGGCGGCCATGGTGGTCACAATGGTCTACGTTCATGCGATGCACATATTGGCAAAGATTACCGCCGCATGCGTCTGGGCATAGGACATCCCGGTGATAAATCTCGTGTTCACAACCATGTTCTGGGGGATTTTGCCAAAGCTGACCAAGACTGGCTGGACGACCTTAATCGCGCCATTGCAGATAATGCTAACCTGCTTACAAAGGGCGATGACAGCACTTTTATGAATAAAGTACATCTGGCAACTCACGGAAAAGCCACTAATAGCAAAACCACTAGTGGCAAAACTGCAATTGCTGGTGTATCAAAAGCGGCTCCTAAAAAACAAAGCCATATCCGCCAAGCCCGTAACCATGCTCAAAAACCTAAACCCACTGGCCCTATGGCAGATATGCTAAAGAAACTACTGGGTAAGGATTAACGCGTGTAGTTTAACCTTTTAAATTGGGGGGCTAAGCTTCATTGCACCGAAATTACCTGTCTATTCTTGTCTGCCAATCCAATCAGTAGGTAATTGCCAAAGTTATCGAATTTAAACACCCCGTATTTTGCTTCTTCATAATATTTTGCATGGCCTTCCTCAAAGAAAAAGGAATCTGG
>CAKMZG010000011.1:0-14963 GCA_929200335.1 uncultured Alphaproteobacteria bacterium
GAAAAAACCAGTGGTTGTCGCTGGTGTTGATGCAAAAGACATGCGCCCACAAAATGGTGTAAAATAATTTTGATTAGCGCCGCATTTTGCGGCGCTATTTTTTTGGAGTGATAACATTGTCTGCATTGGATAGAATTTTTGAACGCGCAAAAGAAGTTCAAGCTCATATTATTTTTGCAGAAGGTGAAGACCCACGCATTATCGGGGCTGCAATAAAGGCAGTAGAGCAAGGTCTAGGGCATTTTACCTTATTGGGCGATCTTGATAAGATGCGCGAAAAATTGGGTGATAATGCAGAGCGTCTTAATCTGATTGATCCAGATACTGCTCCTGATTTGGAGCATTTTGCTCAACAATATTACGAGTTACGAAAACATAAGGGCGTTGAACTAGAACAAGCGCGCGAGATTGTTAAAGAGCCTTTGACTTATGCGGGGATGATGGTGCGCTTGGGTCTTGGCGATGGTGCTATTGCAGGCGCTGTTGCGACCACTGCCGATACGGTGCGCACAGCTATTCAAGTGGTGGGCAAAAGCCCAGAGGCTGATTTAGTTTCATCGTGCTTTTTGATGTGCCCTACGCTAGCGTGCCCCACATTAGGGGATTTTAAAAGCTTTGATGCGCCAATCATATTCTCTGACTGTGGGCTGGTGGTGGAGCCTAACGCAAAACAGTTAGCAGACATAGGCAAAAGTACCTGTGAAACTTATGGGGCATTAATAGGTGGTGCGCCGAAACTGGCATTTTTATCATTTTCTACCATGGGTAGTGCCAAGCATTTAAATGTTAAAAAAGTTCAAGAGGCGGCAAGTATTTTTAAAGAAAATTGTCCTGAAATTATGAGTGAAGGTGATTTGCAATTTGATGCAGCTTTTGATGCAGGTGTTCGCGCTAAAAAAGCGCCTGATAGTCCTCTTGAAGGCTCGGCTAATATCTATGTTTTCCCAAATTTAGATGCTGGTAATATTGGTTATAAGATCGCTCAACGGATAGGTGGAATGATGGCTGTTGGGCCAATTTTGCAAGGTTTAGATAAACCATTTAATGATCTATCTAGGGGTTGCAATGTAGATGATATTATTGCAATGATAACGCTTACATCGTGTCAAACCCTTAGGTAAGGGAACTTTGAGGGAGAATAAAATATGACTAAATCAGAGTACCAATTGGATACATCTCCTCATGTGAGCGATGAAATACGTAAAACCACTTGCTATATGTGTGCATGCCGTTGTGGCATCAATGTGCATCTGCGCAAAGGCGATGATGGCGAGATGAAAATTCGCTATATCGAGGGTAACCGCGATCACCCTATTAATAAGGGGGTTTTATGCGCTAAAGGGTCTGCTGGTATCATGCAGCATTATTCTCCTGCGCGATTGAAAAAACCTTTAAAACGTGTTGGTGAGCGCGGTGAAGGCAAATTTGAAGAAATTGAATGGGAAGAGGCTTTTGGCATTGCCACAGAATGGCTTGGCGATGTGCGTAAAAAAGACCCGAAAAAACTGGCCTTTTTTACGGGTCGTGATCAAAGTCAATCTTTAACCAGTTGGTGGACTCAGCAATTTGGTACACCTAACTATGCCGCTCACGGTGGATTTTGTTCGGTCAATATGGCTGCTGGTGGCATTTATACCTTCGGTGGCGCCTTTTGGGAGTTTGGTTCTCCTGATTGGGATAAAACTGAGCTTTTCATTATTTTTGGTGTGGCTGAAGACCATGATAGTAACCCAATTAAGATGGGTCTGTCTAAGGTTAAAAATCGCGGCAAGAAAATCATATCCGTTAATCCAATTCGCACAGGCTATAATGCCATTGCGGATGAATGGGTTGGGGTGACACCGGGTACAGATGGTTTATTTGTTTTGTCCCTTATTCATTGCATGTTAAAAATGGGGCGGGTGGATTTAGATTACCTCATTCGCTACACCAATGCGCCTTGGTTAGTTATTCAAGATGAAGGTGCTGAAGATCATGGGCTTTTTGCGCGTGATGCGGATGGCAAGAATCTTGTGATGGATCGCAATTCTGGCAAATTGATTGCCTATGATACTAAGGGTGTGAAGCCTGATTTAAAAGGCGAGGCAATCCTTGCAGATGGTCGCAAAGCTGTGCCTGTATTTGAACTTTTGGCAGGAAAATATCTTTCTGATGATTATGCGCCAGAGAAAATTGCTGAAGAGGTTGGCGTTCCTGCAACTCAAATTCGTGCCATTGCTAAAGAGATTGGCGATACGGCTTTTGAAAAAGAAATTGTAGTTGATCAACCTTGGACAGATATGAAGGGCGAAAAGCACGATAAGATGATCGGCCGTCCTGTCTCCTTCCATGCCATGCGCGGAATTTCTGCCCACTCTAATGGCTTTCAAACTTGCCGTGCCATCCACTTGTTGCAAATTTTAATTGGTTCCATTGATTGCCCTGGAGGTTTTAGGTTTAAACCACCTTATCCGCGTCCAATTTCTGCCCAACCAAAACCTCATGGTGCCTATAAAATTGGTGCGCCATTGCCAGGGCCTCATTTGGGTTTTGTTTCAGGGCCTGAGGATTTATTATTAGATGAAGATGGCGTAACGCCGCTTCGTATTGATAAGGCTTTCTCATGGGATGCGCCAATGTCTGCCCACGGGCTGATGCATATGGTAATCTCAAATGCCCATGCGCGCGATCCATATGGCATTGATGTATTGTTCTTATATATGGCTAATATGTCTTGGAACTCATCTATGAACACCGATGGTGTGATGAAAATGCTATCCGATAAAGATGAGAACGGTGAATATATCATTCCAAAGATTATCTATTCTGATGCTTATTCATCTGAAATGGTGGCCTATGCGGATTTGATCTTACCAGACACAACCTATCTTGAGCGTCATGATGCGATATCCCTGCTTGATCGCCCGATCTCAGAACCTGAGGCTATGTGCGATGCTATTCGTTGGCCTGTGTTAGAGCCTGATCGTGATGTAAGATGTTTTCAATCTGCACTCTTAGAGCTTGGCGGTCGTCTTGGCCTTCCTAATCTTACCAATGAAGATGGTACGCCAAAATATACCGAATATGCGGACTATATCCAACAACACGAACGTAAACCTGGTGTTGGTCCTCTGGCTGGTTGGCGTGGTGAGGATGGCGAGAGCCATGGTCGTGGTGCGCCAAATGAAAGCCAGATTGATGAATATATCAAAAATGGTGGCTTTAGCGAAAAACACGTTCCAGCAGAAGCACATTATTTCAAACATGCTAATGTGGCTTGGCAAGATTTTGCCGTTGAAATGGGCTTGCAAGATGGTCACGTTGAAAATATCTTTCAGCTTTATTTAGAGCCGCTTCGTAAGTTTCAATTGGCAGCAGAAGGCAAGGGCGAACGTCAGCCGCCTGAAACCCATAAAGAGCGTTATAAGCGTTGCTTTGATCCGCTGCCAGATTGGTATGCACCTTTTGAGGGTACGCAGATTTCAGAGGAAGAATATCCTCTACATGCACTCACTCAGCGTCCGGCTGCGATGTATCACTCTTGGGGGTCTCAAAATGCATGGCTGCGCCAAATTCACGGCAGTAATCCGATGTATGTGCCAAAAGATGTCTGTGATAGTGTCGGCCTACAAGATGGCGATTGGGCCTATATCAAATCCTATCACGGCAAGATTAAGGTGCCAGTAAAAGTTATGGGGGCGGTAAATCAAAAAACCCTCTGGACATGGAATGCTATTGGTAAGCGTAAAGGGGCTTGGAACCTTTCCGATAATGCCAATGAGAGTAACAAAGGCTTTTTGTTGAATCATTTGATTAATGAGCTTTTACCTGCAAAAGGCGATGGGCTTCGTTGGTCAAATTCTGATCCTATCACAGGCCAGGCCGCTTGGTTTGACCTTCGTGTGAATATTGAAAAAGCCCCAGCCGGTCTTGAAAGTGAACCAAAAATTAAACCGCAAAAATCTGTCGGTGTTGGTGGCGAGAAAAACGTAGCTTATGGTAAGGAGTGGACGAAATGACCCAATTACCTACCCAAACTGATAAAAAACTAGGCCTTGTAATTGACCTTGATATTTGTGTGGGCTGTCATGCCTGCGTGGTTAATTGTAAAGAGTGGAACACCAGTGGTTATGGCGCGCCTTTGGGTGATACCAATGCCTATGATGCTGACCCGCTTGGCTCTTGGTTGAATAGAATTCATACCTATGAGGTCACGCCTCAAGAAACGCCGGCATATGATAATCCATCATCCACAGGCGCAAGCCCTAGCCATCAATGTGGTTCAGGCGATAGCCTTGCTCAATTGGTGCATTTTCCAAAATCTTGCCTTCATTGCGAAGATGCTCCATGTGTAACGGTTTGCCCAACTGGCGCCAGCATGAAACGCTCGGAAGATGGCATTGTTTTGGTGGAAGAAGATAAATGCATTGGTTGTGGCCTCTGTGCTTGGTCTTGCCCTTATGGTGCGCGCGAGATGGATCCGATGGAAAATGTCATGAAAAAATGCACTCTTTGTGTGGATCGCATCTATAATGATAATTTGCCAGAAATTGATCGCACTCCTGCTTGTGTACGTACTTGCCCTGCAAATGCGCGTCACTTTGGTGATTTTGCTGATCCAAATTCAGATGTCTCAATCATGGTTAAAGAGCGCGGCGGCATGGATTTAATGCCAGAGATGGACACCAAGCCTGTCAATAAATATCTGCCACCACGCGCTAAGGTTAAAACTAGCGATGGTCTAGAAATAGCTGCTGAACAAAGCAAATCTGAGATGAAAGCCGATGGTTTCTTAGGTTGGCTTGATAAAGCATTAGAGAAAATGGGGTAAGTCATGCATCCAGCGATATCTGTAATATTTTTTACTGTGACATCAGGTGCCGGTTTCGGCATGATGTTTGTGCTTGGCCTTGGCCTTCCTGTGCACCAAGGGGCTTGGACAACAATTCTTTCTTGCGGCTTGGCTTTGGGCTTGGCTGTAGCAGGGCTTTTGTCTTCAACCTTTCACCTTGGCCACCCAGAGCGCGCTTGGCGGGCATTCTCACAATGGAAATCCTCATGGCTTTCCCGTGAAGGTGTTTTGGCGGTTTTAACCCTAGTGGTATTTGGGCTTTATGCTCTGATTTGGCTGGCTAGCGGTGAGCGTTTGGCATCTCTTGGATATCTATCCAGTTTTTTGGCAGCCTTGACTGTTTTTGCAACTGCAATGATTTATGCTCAATTGAAAACTGTTCCCAATTGGCACAGCAAACTTACGCCTTTGACCTATCTTGGCTTTGCCTTAGCCAGCGGTTTCTTGCTAGCTGCTCTATTCATTAGTACTAGCCGCATTGGCGGTGTTCATGTGGCAGCTTTGGCCGCAATTTTCGTAGCGGCGGCATGGTTGTTCAAATTTATTTGGTGGCGTAGAGCTGATAATGTTGGCTTTTCTGAAACTGGCTCAAATGCTGGTACTGCAACTGGCTTAGGCCACCTTGGTGATGTAAAGCTACTTGAAAGCCCGCATTCAAGCGATAATTATCTGACCAAAGAAATGGTGCATCAAATCGGCCGTAAACATGGGGCAAAACTGCGTTTCATTGCTGTAATTTGTGGCGTGGTGGTGCCTGTTTTTCTTTGTACCTTAGCGATTTTTAGTGGCTTGATTGTCTTGCCATTATTGGTTGCTGTGTTTTCTATGTTCATTGGTTTGTTCTGCGAACGCTGGCTGTTTTTCGCACAAGCAAAACATGCTGTATCTCTGTTTTATTGATAAGTAACTGTTGAACTTTATTCACCGATAGTGCGTTTGCGGGGCGACAAGTTCACGCCAATTATTTGGCGCAGCCCCGTAGCTTCGCAGCCTTTGGTTGAGAAATAGTCGTGAGAGAAAACCGACTACCTCATTGGTTAAAAGCCGCGTCAGGAGTTAAACTAATTGCGAATATGACTTATTTCTAACCTTTTGTAGTATTTAGTATTTAATTTATACAAAAGCAGTAATTTAATAATGCGATTTATTTTAGTAGTTGTCTTAGTTATTTTCCAGCACAACATAGCCAATGCTGATCAGCCTTTGTCAAGCTGTGTTGGCGCCACTAAACTTGCTAATCATCTAATAAAATTTTCTAAACCTGTTAATATATTGTCAAACTTCAATTCAGATCTCCGTTTATCTGAAGCGCTTTATTTAGAATTACGCTATGGCAATAATATTCCTCGAACTATGATCAAAATCCAAAACCTTTTAAAAAAATATGATAATCCGGATGCGTTAAAAGGGGTTTATTTAGCGGGACTATTACGCACCGATCTTCAGGCTGCATTAGATATTTTACAAAACGATGAAAATATCTTTGGTGAACCACAAAAATTAGCGATATTTTACCGTAATTGGTATGCTTTATTAAAACGTGATTTGGGTAAACGTTTTTTTCATATTTTACGAAAAAATGCTGAATCAGCACCCGTAAAACGGTCAACTGATAGTGGTGTCGATATAGGTTTCTTTAGGTTTTTTCTAAGAGAAACGTCATTATTTTCTAAATTTTCAGAAACTGAATTGGATAAGATTTTTAATAGTAAGCATCCATATGGTGCCGGGCTTTATGAGCTTTATGAAAGTCAAAAAAAAAGCTCAAACCATACCAATATATATATAGACAAGAACGGATTGGATAGTTTCATTATAAGTCATGAAAATCACCAAATGCTGTTTAACCTATTCTATAAATCTCAGGAATTAAATGCTTGGTACTCACAAGAAGGATATAGTGATCTTATAGCTGAAATTGTTGATAAATTTCAAAATAGTGATTTGCAAAAACAATATGATGAAACACTAAAGCAGATATATGTTATATTAGGAGAGGCGAAATTCACTAAGATTTTTGACCGTAATTTACCAATAGATGGTTATAGTTCTTGCAAATTTTGTGGTGATGAAAAGCACTCTGATATGATTTTTGCTCGCTCAGCGCTTAAAGCGTATATGCTTGGTGATGAAACTGAATTACCAAGCCGTCCCAAAGAGCTTAGCCAAGACTTTCCATGGGCTAAATGGATCTTTGCTGCTAAAAATATTATAGCTAATGAAACAAGGAATGAATTTCAAAGGATGCCATTGTCAAAAAAAGATTTGCCAATCTATGTGGAATTAGCAGTACTTGGCGATAGATATGGTATCGCACGATCAGCTTTGGAGATGATTAGGCAACAAAATAGCGATAGTATTGAAAATCTGGATGAACTGATTGCTTATCGATTAATGTTACGCGAAGACCGTCACTGTCAGGGCTATTTATATCAACAGGAATATTTGCCTGAGTTACCACTTTTTAATAAACAATATTGGTATAAGTGAACCTTCCCACCCTGATCAAACACTCTCAGCAATCAATAAGCTCGCATCAACCTCAACAATCGTTACTTTCGCACCTTTT
Source organism: uncultured Alphaproteobacteria bacterium (assembly GCA_929200335.1). Lineage (GTDB taxonomy): Bacteria > Pseudomonadota > Alphaproteobacteria > Rhizobiales > Rhizobiaceae > CAKMZG01. The sequence goes on from CAKMZG010000011.1 coordinate 7,401, forward strand.
GGTAAATCTTGATTGTCTTTGATCTTCACGTTCCAAGTTGTGTCGCCTAATTTCACACGGCTGCGGGTGTTGGAAGTAGCATCTAGGAGTGTCACGGTTGTGCCAATCCATTGTTCACTGCGTTTATTGAGCATATCAGCGGGGTCACTTTTTTCACGCTGTTTCATATAGTTGCGGCCAAGGATAAGGCTAACCAGTGATAAAATGGCAAAAGTAATCCATTGCACTTGCCAAGGCCAAATGGCGCTATCAACACCAAGCATGAGGGTAATCAGCCCCACCACAAGGGCTGCTATGCCAAACCATAGGAAAAATACGCTGGGCAAGGCCACCTCTAAAACCAGCAAGATAAGGCCAAAAACAATCCAGCTCCATGAGCCTAGGGCAGATATCCATTCAAAAATCATAGCCTATTCCTTAACTTTTGATGCGCTAGCTTTTGTGGAGGGCACTGCACGTTTTATTGTTTTTTGCGCGGACTTATCGCCGCCAAAAATATCTTTTGAAATCTCGCCAATGCCGCCCAATGAGCCTAGTAATGATGTGGCCTCCATTGGTAGCATGATAACTTTTTGATTGTTCGCTGATGCGATTTGGCCAAGGGCTTCTACATATTTTTGAGCAACAAAATAGTTCACGGCCTGTCCATCACCTTCTGCAATGGCTTGAGATACTACTTCTGTGGCTTTGGCTTCTGCTTCCGCTTGACGCTCACGACCCTCAGCCTCGCGGAATGCAGCCTCACGCTCGCCTTCAGCGGTGAGGATAACCGCTTGCTTTTTACCTTCAGCCTCTAAAATTTCAGCCTGCTTGATGCCCTCAGCTTCTAAAATGTTGGCACGTTTTTCACGTTCTGCTTTCATTTGGCGACCCATAGCCTCAACCAAATCCAATGGTGGATTGATGTCTTTAATCTCAATACGGGTAATTTTAATGCCCCAAGGCTCCACCGCTTGGTCAACCACCCTTAAGATGCGCTCATTGATCTCATCACGTTTGGATAAAAGCTCATCCAAAGCCATAGAGCCCATCACCGTGCGTACATTCGTCATGGTGAGGTTTAAAATAGCGTTCTTAAGGCCGCTGACTTCATAGGTTGCACGTTTGGCATCTAACACTTGATAGAAGGTTACGCCATCCACGCTAACGGTGGCATTATCGGCGGTGATAACCTCTTGAGTCGGCACATCAAGCACCTGCTCCATCATATTCACTTTTGCGCCAATACGGTCAAAGAATGGTACAAGCAGGTTTAAACCCGGTGTCAGCGTTCTTGTATAACGGCCAAAGCGCTCAACGGTATAATTATACCCTTGCTTTACTTGGCGAAGGGCAGACATCAAGATGAATATGGCTAAAACAACGAGAACTAAGACGGCAATATCAAAACCTGCAAACATAAAATTTCCCTTATAAAAATGACGCAGAGCCTTGTTGGCTCACAGTGCGCTTTAGTGAATAATTACTGTTTATATAGGGATAGAGAAGGTTATTTACAAGGCTTTGTGATCTAATCCAGCCAACCAGAAAGCTCACGGCGCACCACATGTTCAATCACATCCATGCCATAGGGATCATCATTTAAACATGGAATATGGCTGTAGTTTTCACCACCATGTTCTAGGAAGGTCTCTTTGCCTTCAATGGCAATTTCTTCCAAGGTCTCTAAGCAGTCGCAAACAAAACCCGGGTTGAAAATGGCAATGTTTTTAATGCCTTGGCTTGGTAGCGCTTCAAGGGTTTTATCGGTATAGGGTTTAATCCACTCTTCTTTGCCAAATAGAGATTGGAAACAGGTCATCAGACGGCCTTTTTCCCAGCCCAACCGCTCTTCCAGAAGGCGCGTGGTTTTGTGGCAATGGCAATGATAAGGATCACCATTATCAAAATAGCGCTGTGGAATGCCATGATAGGATGCAATTACCCGCTCAGGCTCATAATCGAGACCAGCAATATGCTCCTCAATAGATTTTGCTAGTGCATCAATATAGACCGGATCATCATGATAGGCAGGTACTGTGCGGATAGCTGGCATCCAACGCATTTGTTTTAAAGCATCAAAAGCATCATCATTCACGGTTGCTGTGGTTGAGGCTGCATATTGCGGGTAAAGCGGGTAGATGACAATGCGCTCGCAGCCCTGATCTTTGAGGGCTTCCAATTTATCCTTGATGGAAGGTTGGCCATAGCGCATGGCATAATCAACGAGTAGATTATCATGCTTACCCATGCGTTTGGCTAAGAGTTCTGCTTGAGAGCGCGTATAGGTGCGCAGCGGCCCCTCATCCAATTCATTGTTCCAAATGGTGGCATAGGCCTCGCCTGATTTTTTCGGGCGGGTACGCAAGACAATCAGATTAAGGATCGGCCACCATTTCCATGTGGGTAGTTCAATCACGCGCTTATCGGATAAAAACTGCTTGAGATAGCGCCTCATGCTCACTTCATCATGACCATCGGGGGTGCCAAGGTTAACCAACAGCACTCCAATTTTGCCAAAATTTACCTTCGGGTGCGCCTGTGGAAGCGGGGATTTGTCTTGTGCCATAATTTTCTGCCAAATTTAGGATTTATGAAATGTCTATTTATATATGGTTTTTTGAGTGATGTGGATCACATTATCAAGCATTTTATGCTTGATAGAATTTATGCCACACCGAGCTTAATTAAATCATGAAGATGGACAATGCCAATTGGCTTATTATCTTCAACTATAATAACAGCGGAGATGTTATGGGTATTGATCAACTCAAATGCAGCCAATGCAAAAGCATCGCGCTCCAATACTTTAGGGGCTTTAATCATCACTTCATCCACTTTCATGGATAAGAGTTGGTCGTTCATCGCCCGCCCCACATCACCATCGGTCATAATGCCTGCAAGTGTGCCATTTTCATCGATAATGCCCACACAGCCAAAGCCTTTTTCAGAGATGGTGACAATGGCATCAGACATTTTAGTGCCAAGTGGCACCAAAGGTATTTTATCGTCCTTGTGCATGACATCATTCACGCGGGTTAGGCTTGCGCCCAATTTGCCGCCAGGGTGGAATTTGTGAAAATCATTAGCCGTAAATTGGCGCTTTTCAAGCAGTGCAATGGCTAATGTATCACCCATAGCAAGCTGTAGTATAGTGGAAGTGGTTGGCGCAAGATTATGCGGGCAAGCTTCTTGCTCTTTAGGCAGGGCTAAAACAACATCAGCTTGAGTTGCGAGCGTTGAATTAGGATTTGAGGTTAGGGCAATCAGAGGAATTTTAAACCGTCTTGAATAGGTGATGATACCTTTAAGCTCTTGGGTTTCACCCGACCAAGATAAAGCAAGAATAGCATCATCTCTCGCCACCATACCTAGATCGCCGTGGTTAGCCTCTGCTGGATGGACAAAAAATGCAGGCGTGCCCGTTGAAGCCATAGTTGCAGCAAGTTTAGATGCAATGTGCCCGCTTTTTCCAACGCCAGATACAATCACCCGTCCTTGTAACTCAGCTAATAGATTAACTGCTTTTTCGAATTGATTTTGTAATTCGCCATCTAAGGCTTCTATTAGCGCATTTAGGCCATTGCGCTCAATTGCAATGGTTTGCTTAGCAAGTTTTGTAATGTCGTTTTTGTTCATTTCATCTCATCAAATTTAATATTTTTTCATCTGCTCATATATCGCATATCCTATTCAAGCCATAATTTCCAATTATTAGGAGGTAAAATGGGTGATTTATGACACTATTTACAAATTATTTCTCATATTTTTATTTATGGTAAACGAATTATAAACATTTCATGGGTTACATAGGGTCAATTGTATAGCAATCCGCACTTTTTATGATGTTTATGATCACATTTTGATAGTGCTTATAGAATGGAAACAGAAATGAATTTTACGCGCAAACGGAAACCTCTAAAAATACGTATTAGCGTTATTGCTGGGACATTAATCTTGGCATTTGCAGTATCTGGCATTTCAACATCAGCAAATGCAGATGCAGGATTTAAAAAATGGGTTTCCGGATTTTATAGCGTTGCTAGAAAAAGCGGAATTTCTAAAGCGACCTATCAACGTGCCTTTAAAGGCATTACCTCTGCTGATCCTGAGGTGCTAAAAAAAGCGCGCTATCAGCCAGAATTCGTTTCTAAAATTTGGCAATATATGGATGCTCGCGTTAATGAAGATGCAGTTGCTACTGGGCGCGCGATGAAGCGTAAATATGCCAATTGGTTAACACGCATTGAAAAACGTTTTGGGGTTGATCGCAATGTGCTTTTGGCAATTTGGTCGATGGAAAGTTCTTACGGCAAGGCTTTGGAAAAACCAGGTGGATTGCGCTCTGTTATCCGTTCACTTTCTACCCTTGCTTATGCAGATAGAAAACGCCGCAAATTCGCCCGTCGTCAATTAATTGCAGCATTGAAAATCTTGCAATCTGGGCAAATTAATACATCCCATTTAACCGGTTCATGGGCAGGTGCTATGGGGCATACGCAATTTATTCCTACCAGCTATCAGCTTTATAAAATTGATATGGATGGTGATGGCCGCAAAGACATTTGGAGTTCTATCCCTGATGCTTTGGCAACGGCGGCTAATTTGTTGCGTAAAAATGGCTGGCGTACGGGTGAAACATGGGGTTATGAGGTAAATGCTGGGCGTGCAACAGGCCATAAGAATAAAACTAAAACTCTTTCGCAATGGTCAAAACTTGGCGTTAAGCGCGTAAAAGGTCGTCAATTTAGAAATGGTGGGCAAAAAGCGGTATTGAAATTATTTCAAGGTTCCAAAGGGCCAGCATTTCTAATGACTAAGAATTTTTATGTGATTAAACGTTATAATAATGCTGATAAATATGCTTTGGCCGTTGGGCATTTGGCGGATCAAATCGCTGGTGGTGGTGAATTAGCGCATGATTGGCTCAGGCCTTATAAGAAATTATCATGGGATGAGAATAAAGAATTACAACGCCAATTGGCTTTGCGTGGCCTTTATTCAGGTGAAATTGACGGTAAGATTGGTTCAGGTACGAGAAAAGCTATTTTAACCGTTCAAGCGCAATATGGCTTGAAACAAGATGGATATGCCTCTAAAAAGCTTTTATCTGTTTTACGCCGTAAATAGGATTTGGGGATTTGCGGCAATAATCTTAATGAAGATTAGGGTCGCAAATAATGTCGATTTTTATAGCAATGAGTGGGCGATTAAACGCCAAAGCGCGATGGTTTATCTTATTTTTAGCCATAGCCTTTGTCATGCCTATTGCTGTAAGCGAGCCGGTTTATGCCGAGAATTTCTTCCAACGCCTGTTTAAGGGGTTTAAGAAGAAAAAGAAGGTTGAAAAGCCTCGTGTTAAACGTAAAAAGAAGAAGGTTGCGCGTAAAAAGAAAGTTGTGCCAATTGTTAAAAAAGCTGAAAATGCCATTAGAATTTTGGTGGTTGGTGACTTCTTTGCCAGTGCGCTTTCTAAAAGTTTAAAAGCAAAATTTGCTAAAAATCCCAATGTACTTATTCAAAGCAAAATTAAAAATGCTTCTGGTTTTGTGCGTGATGATCATTACAATTGGCCAGTTGAATTGCCAGCAATTGTTGAAAAGCAAAAGCCAGATTTATTGGTTATCATGATGGGTATTAATGACCGTCAACAGATGCGCTTTAATGATGAAAAGATTGCCTTGCGCAGTCCAGAATGGGATGTAGCCTATCAAAAGAAAGTTGTTGCTTTTAACGAAGTGATCCGTGATACAAATTTACCTTATATTTGGATGGGGTTGCCACCTATTAAATCTACAAAAGCCAGTGCGGATATGATATTTTTTAATGAAACTTTCCGCTCAACAGTGAATTTTAATGCTGTTGATAGTGGTTCATCACCCTATGTGGATATATGGGATGGTTTTGCTGATGAACTGGGCAATTTTGTTCGTTCGGGTCCAGATGTGAATGGTAAATTGGTACGGTTGCGGTTAAATGATGGCATTAATTTTAGCCGTGGCGGCCGTGCTAAACTTGCTTTTTATGCTGAGAAGGCCATTCGTAAATTCTTCCCAGCGGGGTTTGATTTAACAGACGATGCCAAAAAAGAAAAAATTGCCATTAAAAAAATACTGATTGATCCACGCACAACAGGACGTACGGAAATAATTTCATTAAATGAACTAAATTTAACCACCGATCAGCTAATTGGAAGTAAAGAAGATTTTGCAGCGATAGAGGCTGCAGCGCTTAAGGCTAAAAAAAATGACAAGAAAATTATACAACCAAATGTTCTTCGGATGTCAAATGTTGGGCTGCATAAATTAGAGTCTTCTAAGGATGCGCTTAAGAGCGCGCCTCTTGTTACACCAAAAGGGCTTTATAAGGCTGAGGAAAGTGCTTTAAAACGGGCAGATTATTTTACTGCCCGCTAGCGCGTGTAGCGTTTAGGCGAGTTCACTTAAATGCAACACGCGTTAGTGTTTAAATACTGCGTTAATGTAGGGCGTTATCACTTGATATTCGTCGAATTTGATCTTTAATTTGCAACTTTTGGCGCTTCAGTTCGGCAATTCTAACATTACTTGTTGATGGACTATGTCGTAAATCATTCAGTTTTTCGTCTAGGGTTTGGTGTTTTAACTCCAATTGCTTAATATGAGCTTCTATGGACATGTATTAATCTCCTTCTCTAATGTTGCATGGGTAGCTTCCCACAAAAAAATAGCTTTGAGAAGTGCCTTAAAGTATAATACTAATTTTGATGTTTATAGTTTCGGGTGTTTTGCGATTAAAATGCGTAGAAAGTGCTTTTCTGAAGTAAAGGGGTAGACTTATTATGGATGGACAAGATCAAGCAGAGCTTAAAATGATGGTGGCGCGATTGCGCCAAGACCATGATGATTATGGCGTTGCCATTGAATCTATGATTAAATGCAGTTGCGATTTTTTACAGATCCAGCGTATGAAAAAGAAAAAATTAGCTCTCAAAGATCGCATTGCTAAAATGGAATCTAGAATTATTCCTGACATTATTGCTTAAGGCATCATGCACCTAAGTGAATTCAGGTTGATGATCGAGTTTCTTTTATTTGCGAGTATAGTTCTCGTTTAAGTGAATTTACCTAAACGCTACAGGCGCTAGCTCAGCAGTAAGTCATGTGCTAATTTACAACATGAATGTGTTGATGAAATTGAAATTTGGTTGCCCTAGGGAGTGCTTCACCTATAAACTATAGGAAATCTTAAAAGGATCAGCGTTATGAGTGTATCAAACCCTAAAATAGCAATTATCATGGGTAGTCAATCTGATTGGCCAACCATGCGACATGGGGCCGAGATTTTGGATAGGCTTGATGTAGCTTATGAGGCTAAAATCATTTCAGCTCACCGCACACCAGATCGTATGGTGGAATTTGCAAAATCAGCTAAATCTAATGGTTTTAACGTGATCATTGCTGGTGCAGGCGGCGCTGCTCATTTGCCAGGCATGGTTGCAGCCTTAACGGCTTTACCTGTATTTGGAGTACCTGTGCAATCCAAAGCATTATCCGGCAAAGACAGCCTTTTATCCATTGTTCAGATGCCGGCGGGTATTCCTGT
>CAKMZG010000011.1:14973-24074 GCA_929200335.1 uncultured Alphaproteobacteria bacterium
CGTTTTGGCTCTGCACGATGATGCATTGGCTGAACGTCTAGATGGTTTTCGCCAAGCTCAAAGTGAGGCTGTTGCCTTAGTCCCAAAAGATGAGGCTTAAGAAATGGCTGTGAAATCGGTGAAAGCATTAAAAGCTGGCGATGTTGTAGGTATTTTAGGCGGCGGTCAATTAGGCCGCATGTTGGCACAAAGCGCTGCACGGTTGGGATTGAAAACCGTTGTTTTGGACCCTGCTGAAGACTGTCCTGCTGCTCAGGTTTGTAATTATCATATTATAGCACCTTATGATAATGTTAAGGCCTTAGAGGAAATGGCGGAATATGCCCATGTTGTGACTTATGAATTTGAAAATGTCCCAGTGGTTGCAACTGAAGTTTTAAAAGATAAGGTTCGTCTTGCGCCTAACAGTCGAGCTTTGGAGATATCTCAAGATCGCTTCTTAGAGAAAAATTTCTTAAATGAAATTGGCCTTCCAACTGCACCCTATGAGACAGTAAATAACGCCGATGAGCTGTACCAAGCACTAAAAAATATGGGGCGGAAGGGTATCTTAAAGACCCGCCGTTTTGGTTATGATGGTAAAGGTCAAATCCGATTTTCTGGCGAAGATGATCTATCAGCCGCTGAGGCCATTCAAGCTTTAACCAATTCTAATCTGCCAGCCTCTGGCGCTCAAGGTCTTGCTATTTTAGAAGGTCTGGTGAATTTTGAGCGCGAAGTTTCTATTATTGCTGCCCGCAGTCATGATGGCGAGGTGGTGGCTTTTGATCCTGCTGAAAATATCCATAAAGATGGTATTTTGAGCAAAAGCATTGTGCCAGCACATGCCTCAAAAACTTTGACGCGAAAACTTATGAAAGCCGCACAAGATATTCTCACCGCCCTTGATTATGTGGGGGTGATTGGCATTGAGTTTTTCATCACGCGCAATGGCCGTTTCATGGTTAATGAGTTTGCGCCAAGGGTTCATAATTCGGGTCATTGGACAGAGGCTGCATGCCTAGTTTCTCAATTTGAACAGCACATTCGTGCTATTGCTGGCTGGTCAATTTTACCGCCCCATCGCCATTCCAATTGTGAGATGGATAATTTGATTGGGGATGATGTTAAAAAATTGCCAGATTTATTGGCTCAAAAGAATACATGTGTAACCCTTTATGGCAAATCTGAAGCGCGTGCGGGACGTAAAATGGGGCATTATACACTGCTGACGGGTAAAGCGCGCTAAATCGGCTTCGTACGGATAATAAAACGAGTCATTTTCTGCATTTTTTGACGCTTAAGCCTAGACATCTTCTAGTGTTTTTGCTAGTACCGCAGCAACTGGCGATGGATAACATCGCGGGCTGGTTTGTTATATTGCCATTTTAGCTAAAAATTTTAACTGAAATGCTAGGCTTTTAGCCAGCTTTAAACTTTTGAAACATTTGCGTTTGTTTTTTAGAAAATAGGCGCAGCTTAGACAGAAAGAGATGATCAACGTGCAAGTAATCGTTCGCGACAACAATGTAGATCAAGCACTGCGTGCTTTGAAAAAGAAATTGCAACGTGAGGGCGTATTTCGTGAAATGAAATTGCGCAATCATTATGAGAAGCCTTCTGAAAAACGCGCACGCGAGAAAGCAGAAGCAATTCGTCGTACTCGTAAGTTGGCACGTAAAGCAGCTCAGCGTGAAGGCATTATTTTAGGTAAAACACCTCGTCGCTAAATTTAGCGTTTAGGGTCGTTTTTTTGCCTTTATTTTTAATATGATGTAATGAGGTGGATGATGTATGTCATGCCACCTTGTTTTTTATGGGTTCAAGGCATTTTTTTATGATGGGTAAATTAGCAATGGGACAGGTTAAGCGTTTAGCGCCTTTGGCGGCTATTTTTCTTTCGATTGGCTTAAGTGCTTGTACTACAGGCAGTGTTGGCGCTCTTAAGGTTGAACAAGCGGGTCAAGGTTCCTCTGAAAATCTTGCCAGTCTTAATGATGCTATTGCGCGCAATCGCAATAATCCCGAAACCTATAATGTGCGCGGTGCTGCCTATGGCCGTTCTGGCAATGCCTCTCGTGCTATTGATGATTTCACCACAGCTATCCGACTAAAACCAAATTTTTATCAAGCCTATGCTAATCGTGCATCTATATACAGCCGTCTTGGCCGTTATCAAGAGGCCATTAACGATTACAACCGCTCTCTGCAAATCAATCGCTCTTATGATAAGGCGATTATTGGACGTGGCGAGGCCTATCGTCGTTCAGGCAATAGAACCCGTGCATTGCGTGATTTTAATGCAGCAATTTCACAAGATACATCAAATCCACGCGCCTATCATAACCGTGGTTTGGTTTATCAAAGCCAAGGGCTGCATCAACAAGCCTTAGATGATTTTGCTAAGGCAATATCGCTTTCAGGTCGTGCGCCTCAACCTTATAATGCGCGTGGTGTTTCTTATCTTGCTCTTGGCAATCTGGATAATGCTTTTCGTGATTTCAACCGCGCTATCCGTTTGGATGGTAAATATGGTGAGGCTTGGGCTAACCAAGCATTGGTTTATGAAAAGCGTGGCGAAAAATCAAAAGCACATAAATCTTATGCCACGGCTTGTAAGTTAGCAAAGAACAACGCAATTGCATGTGAAGGCAAACGCCGCACCAGTTAGGGCATCAATCTGAATTCATTCAGATGTATGATGCCCGTTAGGTGCTAAGCTCTTGGATGGGCTTTTTCATAAATATCAAGCAGGCGATCGCTATCTACTTGGGTATAGACCTGCGTGGTGGATAGGCTAGCGTGACCTAATAATTCTTGGATGGTGCGCAAATCACCGCCGTTACCCAGTAAATGAGTGGCAAAGGAATGACGCAACGCATGGGGTGTTGCATGATCTGGTAATCCCAAAGCATTTTTGAGGTTTCGCATGTTGCGTTGCAACACTGCAGCTTGAAGGGGCCTGCCCTTTTCGCCCAAAAACATTGGCAAGTCACCATCAGGAGAGTAGGGGCATAAGCGCTGATATTCTTGCACCGCTTCAAGGGCAATGGGCAAGAGTGGCACCAGTCTTGTTTTGTCGCCCTTACCCTTAATCTCAAGGGTTTCTGGCGAATAAGCAAAATGCTTTGAAGTTAGAGAAAGTGCTTCAAAAATCCGCAAACCACAGCCATATAACAGGGTTAAAATAGCGCAATCTCGCGCTTGAACCCAAGGTTTATCTGATAAATGTAGGCTGCTATCGGTTAATTTTATGGCATCTTCAGCGCTGATGGGTTTTGGCAGCGTTTTAGGCTGCTTTGGGCTGCGCATGGCACAAATTGCGGCGCTTGAAGCCAGTTCTTGACGCTCTAAAAACTTGATGAAAGAGCGAACTCCCGCAAGAGATCGACCAATTGAGCGGTTGGAAAAATCTTGCTCACGGCGATTGGCTAAAAAACTGCGCAATTCAAAGGGTTTTAAATTCTCTATATCTTTAAGTTTGACCGGTGCACCATTATAACTTGTGAAAAATATTAAAAATTGGCGTAAGTCGCGCTCATAGGCATCTAGTGTCTTTTCAGCTAAACGGCGTTCAGATTGTAAATGGGATAGCCACAGCTTGCGCTGTTCTAAAACATCGGCTGCGGCAAAGGTTAAGATGGTGTTGTAATCATTGACTTGGGTCATGACCGTAGCTTAAACCCAAACCGTTACTATTTCGTAACCCACTATGTGGGAATACCCACGTTGTGGGAATGCTCACGTTGTAGGAAAAGCATAGTGTGGGCAGCATTAATAGTTCTTTTAAAATAAAATTATAATTCTTGGGTTTTTAAGCCGTGTTCTTTGATAATCTCTTGGAAGCGTTGTATCAGAGCTGGCATTTCGCTTTGCATCACCTGCATCATTTTAGGCATGATTTGCTGCATAATTTTGGGTTGGACTACAAGCATTTTTTGCCCAACAGCTGATTTGCTGAATACAAGCAATTCTTTCAATTCATCAAGCGTAAATTCAGTGGCATAGATTTCCGGCAAGCCTACCAAAATTTGTCCCATCAGGTTTTGTTGCATTAAGCTATATTCTTTATGCAATTTTTCAAATGTTTCTTCAGAAACCTCTGGATTTTTAGCTTTAATGCCAGCAGCAACAGTTGGCCATGTGGCAGCTGTCATTTGCTTTACGACGCCCACAGTAATCGTCACGTCGATAATTTCTTGGGCCACTTTTTGGCGATCAGCCATGTCATCTGCAAGTGCAGGGGTGAAGCTAATAAATAAGGCGAGAGTAAGTGCAATTGCATTCTTAAATAATTTAGACATTTGGACTCTTTTTAAAAATAAAATAAATAGTTAGGATCAGACTAAAAATGAAACCGCCTGATCCTGTATTTTAAACGTTAGACGCTAAGAATCATACGATTTTTTGACCAGTTTTTTCCCAATCAGTCAAAAATGCTTCAAGGCCTTTGTCGGTTAGAACATGTTTTGAAAGCGCTTTGATCACACCCGCTGGCGCAGTCATCACATCAGCACCAACAAGGGCTGATTGCTTCACATGATTAACCGTACGGATAGAAGCTGCTAGAATTTCAGTTTCAAAGCCGTAGTTGTCGTAAATTTCGCGGATTTCTTCAATTAGCTCCATGCCATCAAGGCCAATATCATCTAAGCGGCCAATGAAAGGCGAGATGAAAGTAGCGCCAGCTTTTGCAGCAAGTAGAGCTTGGTTAGCAGAAAAGCAAAGCGTAACATTGGTTTTATAACCTTCATCGGTCAATGCTTTACAAGCTTTTAGACCATCCCACGTGAGTGGTAACTTAATGCAAACATTTTTTGCAATCTTTGCAAGCTCTTTACCCTCTGAGATCATAGCGTCAGCTTCTGTTGCAGCAACCTCAGCAGAGACTGGGCCTTCAACTTCTGCACAGATTTCCGCAATCACCTCTTTGATTTGACGCCCAGATTTCAATATAAGGGATGGATTAGTGGTAACACCGTCAATTAAACCAGTTGCATTCAGCTCGCGAATCTCGTCAACATTGGCTGTATCGAGGAAAAATTTCATTTGTTTATCCTTATCAATTAAACATAGCGTAACTATTTTATATGCCTTACGCTATATTACATATTGGGCATAAATTGCAATGGTTTGATGAAATGAAAGGGTATTAATGTCGCAACCTGGGGCTAATCATAAAGCGCAAGAAGGCTTGTTTGGGCAAGAGGTGGAACTCTCTGTTCCAAAGCAAATAGTGCCTGTGCTATTGCCTATCCCCATGGATGAGCCTTATTCTTATCAAGTGCCAGATGATATGGATTTGAAAATAGGTGATTTTATCAAAGTCCCCTTGGGCGCTCGAACAGCCATTGGTGTGGTTTGGGATGGTGAATGCGAAGCGGTTGCGCCAAAAAAATTACGCCAAGTGATAGAGCAACTTTATTGCCCGCCCATGAGTGAAGAGATGCGCAAGCTGGTAGATTGGGTAGCGGATTATACGCTCTCACCTGCAGGTATGGTCATGCGGATGGTCTTATCGGTGCCTGAGGCGCTTGCCTATGAAGAGCCAGTGCCAGCTTTAGTTTACAATCACAAACCCATAGACCGCATGACATCTGCACGAGAAAAAGTCTTAAGCATTGTCAAAGATGGCGAAATTTGGTCGCGCAAAGGCTTGTCAGAATTAGCTGGCGTCTCCATGGGTGTGATTGATGGCATGATTGAGCAGGGTTGTTTTGATCAAGGCGAGCTCCCCCCCCCATTAGTGGTTGCTGATCCAGATCCAAATCATGCCCCAAGCATTTTGGAGGCGGAACAACAAGAAGCAGCCGATCAGTTGATTGAGGATGTTAAGACTAAGGATTTTGCTTGCACAGTACTGCATGGGGTCACGGGTTCTGGCAAAACGGAGGTTTATTTTGAGGCAATTGCTGCTTGTCTTCGTCAAGGCAAGGAAGTGCTGATTTTAAACCCTGAGATTGCTTTAACTTCCGTTTTTATGGATCGCTTTGAGCATCGTTTTGGGGCTTATCCTGCCCAATGGCATTCTGCCGTGAGTAAGAAAAAACGTGAACGTACTTGGCGCCAGATCAATGAAGGCCGCATAAAGGTTGTCGTGGGGGCTAGATCAGCTCTATTTTTACCATTTAAAAATCTTGGCTTGATCATTGTGGATGAAGAGCATGATACTTCTTACAAACAAGAAGAGAAAGTGTTCTATAATGCCCGTGACATGGCCGTAGTGCGTGGGCATATAGAAAAATGTGCGGTAATTTTAGCATCCGCAACGCCATCCATCGAAACACGAGTGAATGCCAATCATGGGCGCTATCAAAAAACGGTCTTGAGCAAACGATATTCTGAGGCACAATTACCAAGTCTTAAAGCCATTGATATGCGCAAATTTCCGCCCGCTCGTGGGGAGTTTCTATCGCCTAAACTGATAATTGAGATGAAAAAAACCATAGCTGCTGGCGAGCAAGCCATGTTGTTTTTAAACCGTAGGGGCTATGCACCTTTAACCCTTTGTCGTGGGTGCGGTCATCGTTTTGAGTGCGAAAATTGTTCAGCTTGGCTGGTTGAACACCGCTATAAGAAAACGTTGAACTGCCACCATTGTGGTCATGTGCAGAAAACGGAAGAATCTTGCCCATCATGCGGGGCGCTGGATCATCTGGTGGCCTGTGGGCCGGGGGTGGAGCGTATCGCAGAGGAAACTTCAAAAACATTTCCTGATGCGCGGGTGATTGTTTTATCTTCTGATATGGGTGGCGGCATAAAGCGTTTACGTATGGAGCTTGAAGCTATTGCTAAAGGCGAGGCTGATATTATCATTGGTACGCAATTGATTGCTAAGGGGCACAATTTCCCGCTGATCACTTGCGTAGGTGTTGTGGATGCAGATCTTGGTCTTGCAAATGGTGATCCAAGGGCTGCGGAACGCACATTTCAACTGTTGGCTCAGGTGACAGGACGCGCAGGGCGCGCGGGCGGTGATGCCATTGGCTTGTTACAGACCTATAGTCCCGAACATCCTGCATTAGATGCTATTATCAAAAAAGATGAAGAACGATTTTATGAGCGGGAGATTGATTTACGTGAACGCGCAGCCTTGCCGCCCTTTGGACGGCTTGCAGCTTTAATCATCTCTGCAGAGCAACCGCGTTTGGCACAGGAATATTCAACCATGCTGCGCCAAAGGGCATTAAATGCTGAAGGTGTGCGCATTATGGGGCCCGCAGAAGCGCCACTGTTTCAGGTGCGTGGGCGCTATCGTTATCGCTTGTTGGTGCAAAGCCCAAAGAATTTTAATTTATCCGCTTATCTTAAAGCTTGGTTAGATGCAGTGCCCAAAGTACGAGGGTCATTGCGGGTGCAAGTAGATGTGGATCCTATTAGCTTTAATTAAGATTAGAGCTTGAAATTGGCATAAATGGCGGTTGATAAGGATTTAAATCCATTTAAATTTTGCTTGATCTATTGACCTTTACCCCCCTAATAGGGCAATAATAACTCTCTGCTATGCATGGTAATGATTTTATTTTGCCATAAATCTGTAATGATTCGTAATTATAGTTATTGCGCGCCATGTGCCTAGGCAGATGTTTTTATGAAGGTAAGAGATATTTTGGTTTTAAGAATTACGCAAGTAACGTTTTCTATCCTAGCAGTTGGGATAATGCTCAATTTTTTTGCATCTCAAGCACAAGCTGACCTTCGCATATGTAATAAAACTTCTGAGTTAATTGGCGTTGCTATTGGCTATCGCGATTCAACCGATTGGCAAAGTGAGGGCTGGTGGCGCATTCCACCAGATCAATGCGAATCAGTGATTGAAAGCAGCTTATCAGCGCGCTTTTATTATTTATATGCAGAACATGCATCTCAAGAAGATACATGGGGTGGCAATATTTATATGTGCAGCTCCAGTAAAGATTTTCAAATTACTGGTGTTAAGGATTGCTATGCGCGTGGCTATGAAAAACTAGGTTTCTTTGAGGTTGATACGGGAGATCAATCAAACTGGACTGTGCAATTTAAAGACAAAGCAAAGCTTGCATCCAATTCGTCATCTGATGATGGCACAATAAAATCTGATAAGTAATGAACATAAGAAAGTATGATTTAATATGAAACGATCCCGTCGTGTAAAAATTCTGGCAACACTAGGGCCTGCATCTTCAACGGAAGAGCAAATTCAGGCATTATTTGAAGCGGGTGCTGATGTGTTTCGCATTAATATGAGCCACTCAAGCCATGAGGTTTTATTTTCACTTGTGGAACGTATTCGTAATGTGGAAGAAAAAGTTGGCCGTCCTATTGGTATTTTGGCTGATCTACAAGGGCCCAAACACCGCCTTGGCAAATTTAAAGAAGGCAAGGTTAAGGTAAAGTCAGGGGATCAAATCATCTTTGATAATGATCCTGCTGAGGGTGATAAAACCCGTGTTCACTTGCCGCACCCTGAAATTTTAGAAGCTGTAAAAATTGGTGATCGTCTACTTGTTGATGATGGCCGTGTGATCTTAAAAACTGTGGCCGTTGGCGAGGGTAATTTTACGGCTGAGGTTGTTTCTGGTAAAAAGCTATCAGACCGTAAGGGCGTGAGCATGCCTGATACGGAATTAGGCCTTGGTGCTTTAACTGAGAAAGATCGTGCCGATTTAGATCAAGCGCTTATCGCGAAAGTTGATTGGGTGGCATTGTCATTCATTCAACGTCCTGATGATCTTGCAGAAGTGCGCAAAATCGCCCGTGGTCGCGTTGGTATTCTTGCTAAGATTGAAAAACCACAAGCGGTTGAGCGTTTAGCGGAAATTATTGAATTGTCTGATGCGCTTATGGTTGCCCGTGGTGATCTTGGTGTTGAGATGCCCCTTGAATCTGTACCGAGCATTCAAAAGCAAATCGTGCGCGCTTGTCGTCGTGCGGGTAAGCCTGTTGTTGTGGCAACGCAGATGTTGGAAAGCATGATTACGGCACCAACCCCAACACGCGCAGAGGTCTCTGATGTGGCAACAGCCGTATTTGAGGGTGCTGATGCGGTGATGCTATCTGCTGAATCTGCGGCTGGCGAATATCCCATTGAGGCGGTTTCCATGATGGATAAAATAGCCATTAATGTGGAAAATGATCCAAAC
>CAKMZG010000011.1:24084-24881 GCA_929200335.1 uncultured Alphaproteobacteria bacterium
CTATACGAGCATTTTATATGCTCAACGTCCTGAGCCAGAACAAACTGGTGCGGATGCGATATCATTGGCTGCGCGTCAAATTGCTGGCACGCTGCAACTCTCTGCCATTGTTTGTTATACCTCATCGGGTACAACGGGATTACGTGCAGCGCGTGAGCGTCCTGATACGGCACTTCTTGCCATTTCTCCAATTGTTCATACTGCAAGACGCTTAGCGCTTGTTTGGGGCATGCATTGCGTTGTGGCGCCTGATGCAACTGATTTGGATGATATGGTAGATCGTGCTTGCGCCATTGCTCATAATGAGGGTTATTCTAAGCCGGGAGATCGCATCATTATCTCTGCCGGTGTGCCTTTGCAAACACCGGGTGCTACCAATATGCTGCGCATTGCCTATCTTGGCAGCGATGGATTGTCGGGTATTTAATCCTCGCCACTCATTAGGGATTTGAATTTAAAAGGCCGAGGGGAACCCTTGGCCTTTGTTGTTTTTAGAGCTAGGGTGGTAAGTTACTCATTCGCGGTTTATTATCGCAGTTGATCTCACTATTTTATAGGCGTTTTAATGGATATTTTAAATTGGGTGTCTTCTATATTTAAAAGTAAGAATAATAGAAAACAGTTAGGTGGTTCAGAAGAGGTGACCGCAAGCGATATTGAAAGCGCAATTGCCTATTTAGATGATTCTGCAAACATGGCTGTTTTGGGTAAACTTGGTGGTGTGAAACCTGATAAAAACAATCGTGCCCAAAGCTGGTGGGGTGGAAATTTTTTAGCTGAAGAGGGCGAGACTGTTC
>CAKMZG010000011.1:24891-25385 GCA_929200335.1 uncultured Alphaproteobacteria bacterium
TTTACGATTTAAAAAGGTCAAGGGGAAACCCTTGGCCTTTATTGTTATTAGAACATATAAGAGCTTAGATAACCTTGTGCCGTTGGGATTAGGCTACAGAGAGAGCGAGAATTTGCCGACATTTCCTATATTATGGAAAGATACATGTTTGGAACAACCTTCATGGGAGGATGTCGCAATAGAAATACCGTCAAGTGTTGCTAGAGATAGTGATTGTGACTGGTTTTTTAATAGTAAATATCTACAAGATGATTATTTTCAGCTACGTGATAAATGTCCAATTAAACTAGGTGGTTGGCCAACATGGATACAAGGTTCCTGTTGGCCTAAAAATTCTAGTTTTTATTTTCAAATTGATACAACATTTAAAGGGAAATTTGGCGTTGGTGATGGAGGCTCTATATATATTTTTAAAACTGCTAAAGATTGGGAGCTTAGATTAGATTTTTATTAGAGCGCAATTGGGAATATGATTTTTATTATATTGCTTGGGC
>CAKMZG010000012.1:0-20849 GCA_929200335.1 uncultured Alphaproteobacteria bacterium
CCTTCAATATGACCGTTTTCTAAAGCCTTGATGAGAGCATCTTCATCAATTACAGCACCGCGTGCAGTATTTACCACATAGGATCCTTGCTTGATTTTATCGATGCGCGCGCGTGAGAGAAGATTTTCAGTCTCGGCAGTGGATGGGCAGTTGATTGATACGATATCAACTTCGCCCAGCATCTCGTCTAAATTTTCCCAGTAAGTAGCTTCTAATATGGTTTCTAATTTGGGCAAAACGGGTTTGCGATTATGATAGTGTATTGAAAGGCCAAAAGCGCGCGCGCGTCTGGCAACAGCAGCCCCAATGCGCCCCATGCCAATAATGCCAAGTTTTTTGCCATAGATGCGATTGCCCAACATCCACATAGGCGACCAACCCTGCCATAAAGGTGGCTTGGCATCTTCTTGAATGAAAAGCGATGCGCCTTCTACCAATCGACGTGGCACAGCCATGATTAAAGACATGCACATATCAGCGGTATCTTCTGTTAAAACTTTTGGGGTGTTTGAGATCAATATGCCGCGCTTATTGGCTGCTTGAATATCAATATTATCTGTGCCATTGCCAAAATTAGCAATGAGTTTTAATTGATCACCAGCTTTATTAATAACATCGGCATTAATATTATCACTAACGGTAGGCACCAATACATGAGCTTGCGCTACAGCATCAATTAATTGCTCATGGCTCATGGGCGTATCATCAGCATTTAAGCGAACATTATAAAGTTCACGCATACGGGCTTCCACCGCATCGGGTAATTTTCTTGTGACAATGACAAGGGGTTTAGTATCAGCGTTCATATCGTTTTGATTAGTTTATGTGTTCCATCCATTGTTGGTAATCTACTCTATTCCAATATAAAATGAAATATCAAAATCGCATGTAGTGGTTAGAGGCTAATATTTGGAGAGGTGCTTTGGGCTAAATTGATAGCAAAGGTCTTTTAAAAAAGGTTCTTATACGATTGTAGCAGAATAAAATGAGATTGTTTTAAGCACGAATTAACCAATCCATGGTATGACCTAAATTCAATAGACAATTCAACGATAGCTAAAACCAAATAAAATAAACATAATTTTGGCTATAGGTATTTGTTGTTGCTAAACTTATTGGTATAAAATTAGAAGCTTTTATACGGGCTTAGCTATATATTTAACGGAGATGCAAATTCATGACACAAGATGGTTCCACGCCACAAGCTAAAGCATTTCACCGCATAAATTATAAAATCATAAGTATCATTTTTATCCTCTTAATGGGAGGCGGCTTCGCTCAATCCGCTTTTGCCCAAAATCTCGGCAAAGGTACGGTTACAAATTTGCCTTTACCAAGGTTTGTTAGCCTTAAATCAAAGCCGGTAAATTTGCGTGTGGGGCCTGGGAAAGAATATCCGGTTGCATGGAAATTTGTAAAATCTGGTTTGCCGTTAGAGGTCATTCAAGAATTTGAACATTGGCGCAGAGTTAGGGATTCGGAAGGAGCTGAAGGTTGGATTTTTCACTCTCTTTTATCCTCTGAACGTAAGGCTGTAATAGCGCCTTGGGATGTAAAGAAAGCTGATAAGCTTGTCCCTGCCTTTAAAGATAAAGATACCAATGCTGCGCGCGCTGCAAACATTGAGGCAGGTGCTGTTGTTAAAGTGAATAGCTGTAAAGACAATTGGTGCAATATTGATGCCCAATCAAGCGACCTGTCAATCAATGCCTATGTTCAACAAGATTTTTTATGGGGCGTTTATCCCAATGAGACTGTTGAATAAGCTATTAATTGGTCAGTTTTGCCCAAGCAGCAAGGGCTTCATCAAATACTTTTTTGCCTTCTTCATCTTTCTTGAAACTTAAAAGAGCGCGTCTTGCTGTTTCATATTTTAATGGAATATCAATCCACTCAAGCTTGCTTAGCACTTCTAGGTTTTGCTTTCTGGCATTCTCTACATTGCTTAATGCAATTAAAAATATGCCATCGCTTACTTTCACAGGAACGCCAATGAGAGCAACGCCACGGGCTTCTTCGGTGGATTTAAATACAAGGCTTCTAGCGTCTTCAATTTGACGGCCAGAAAAATCATCAGGCACAGTGAAGATTAATTCTACAATATGGCTTGCCGCTAAAGCTGGATCTAAATTACGCTTGATGTTTTATAGTAAATTCAAACCATTTTTTGCAATTTTAACATTAGCATGAATTACAGGCTCTTCTGGTAAATCATCTGTAATTTTTTGTTGCTTTAATACCCAGTTGATATTGCCTTGATAGCGCTCGCCTGCATTGGTATTGCTGCCTTCTTCATAGAACAACACACTGCTTGTGGTTTGTGCGACTGCCACCTCTTGTGAAGTTGAAGCCTCTGGGGTTTCTGTTGCGGTAGCAGCAGAAGTAGGTGTTGTATCAGGGGTAGCCTCATTAGTATTGCTATCGCTTTGATTATTAGTAACCTGCGCTGTGTTATTTGCTGTCGGATCGATTTTGGTGGAATCTGTGCTGGTTTCCATTGGTTCAGCTGCAATTTCTTCACCACTAGAGCCAAGACGGTTTTCATTTTTGATTACTTTTTCTTCAGCAAGTGACGATGTTTCAATCACTCCTGTTTGTACTTCTTCTGTCTCAGCGGTAATGCTTTCTAGCATTTCAGTAATTTTATCTTTATTATTCCAGCCCAAATATCCCAATGCAATGAGGATGAATGCGATAAGTGCCAAGAATATATTTCTGCCCAAACTGCCTTTCGATTTTGAAGCGAAACGAGCATCTTTCTCAGGAATATCAGGGATTGAAAGCTCTGCACTATCGATAGATTGTTGATCATTATTAGGGCTAAGTAAATTATCTACTGCATTGCTTGTTGAGGTTGTTTCAGGCGCTTGAGTTATGGGCTGTTGAGGCGCCGCCTGAGGGCGGGCTGTAGGCGTTACAGTTTCTGAGGGTGCTGATTTTGAAGGTGTTGGGGCATTAACCGGTTCAGGAGATGCCTGAACCTGCTTCACCTGCTGTGCGGGAGGTTGCATCTGTTGTGGAGAGGTTGGCGTTGCTTGAGCTGTAACCCCATGTTCTGTCTGCGTATGTTCTGCCTGCCCATGTTCTGCCTGCCCATGTTCTGCCTGCAAAGCACTAATAGCATCTTCCAATTTAGCCTTATGCTGAGCTATAATTTCAGGGCTTAGATTCTCAGCATTTTCTAATTGTTTATGTATGGTATTGCGCGCGCTGCTAAAAATCTTCTCGCGAAGTTGCGGAGAAGTTTCACCCAAATTATCGATCGTCTTTTTTATAATACTATAATAATCAGCCATATTATTTCTTCATTGTTTGAAGTCCCATAATTGATAATTCAAAAATGGCCATAGTTGCCCTTACCCGTGGTTAGGTGAATCTACGCTAGATTATAACAGGTTGTAAAGGCTGCAAATAGGCTTTTAACCAATATTAATTTTCAAAAGGGTCTTTTACCAAAATGGTATCTTTACGCTCAGGGCTGGTTGAAAGCATGGCAACAGGGGCTTCAATCAACTCTTCAATACGGCGAACATATTTCACAGCCTGTGCAGGTAAATCAACCCAACTTTGTGCGCCAACAGTTGTGCCTTGCCAACCTTCCATGGTTTCATAAATTGGTTTAACGCGGGCTTGTTGGCCTTGGCTTGCTGGCAGATAATCGATTTTTTCGCCATCCAATTCATAGCCAACGCAAATTTTAATTTCATCTAGGCCGTCCAAAACATCAAGCTTGGTTAGCGCAATACCAGTAATACCATTAACAGCAACCGAATGACGTACAAGGCAAGCATCAAACCAACCGCAGCGGCGAGAGCGACCTGTGACCGTGCCAAATTCATGGCCTTTTTCGCCAAGGTATTGGCCTACATCATCAAATAATTCAGTTGGGAAAGGGCCTTCTCCCACGCGGGTTGTATAGCCTTTGGTAATGCCCAGAACATAATTTAGAGCTGATGGTCCAAGACCAGAACCAGCAGCAGCTTGACCTGCAACCGTATTAGATGAGGTCACAAAAGGGTAGGTGCCATGGTCGATGTCTAAGAGCGTGCCTTGAGCGCCTTCAAATAAAATGCGCTTACCGCCTTTGTTGGCAATATTGAGAACGCGAGAAACATTTGCGCGGAACGGTAAGATTTTATCTGAAATTTCAGCCAATTCATCAAAAATGCTTTGGGCAGAAACCTCGCCCTCACCTAAACCTTTGCGGAGCGCATTGTGATGGGTTAATAGGCGTTCGATTTTATCCATCAAACTGTCCATATTAGCCAAATCCATTACGCGGATAGCGCGGCGGCCTACTTTATCCTCATAGGCTGGGCCAATGCCACGTTTTGTTGTGCCAATTTTTGTACCCTTTTTAGCCGCATCTTCACGAAGGGCATCCAATTCACGGTGCAGGGAAAGAATAAGGGTGGCATTTTCTGCGATGCATAGGTTTTCTGGTAGAACATTTACGTCTTTGCCTTTTAGCATTTCAATTTCTGCTACCAATGCGTGGGGATCAATTACTACACCATTGCCAATCACACCCATTTTGCCTTCACGTAAAACGCCCGATGGTACAAGAGAAATTTTATAAACATTGCCGTCAATCACAAGAGTATGACCCGCATTATGGCCACCTTGAAAGCGCACAACGATATCTGCACGCTCAGAGAGCCAATCAACAATTTTACCTTTGCCTTCATCTCCCCATTGAGAGCCAATGACTACAACATTTGCCATAATATTTTTCCCGTTTTTGTCGTTAAGGGTATAAACCGCGATGTTTATAGCGAGTTGTAGCAGAAAATGCGAGGGGGTGATTAAAAATAGTTTAGGTTATACGCAAGCTTTGCGTTGCAAAGTTGTATTTCTATTTCTATCCTAGTGCGTGTAGCGTTTAGGTGGGTTCACCTAAACGAGAACTATTCGTACAAATAAAAGAATCTAGAGCGGCGCTTTGAATTTACATAAGTGCATCAAGCTCTAGTAGCATGATCTAATTGATTGGGCGCATTATGTTGAAGAAAATTATTACAGCACCACAGGTTTTATTGTTCATTGCTGCTTGTTGTTGGGGAGGCAATGCGGTTGCCAGTAAATTGGCTGTAGGTAATATAACTCCTATGATGCTGACTTTTAGCCGTTGGGTAATTGCTGTTGCTGTTTTAATATTTTTGGGGCGTAAACATATTGCTAAAGATTGGCCGCTAATTAAGAGAAATCTACCTTATTTAATCGGTATGGGGTGTCTCGGTTTCTCGCTTTTTAATGCCACTATGTATTCTGCGGCACAATTCATTCCTGCCATTCATGTGGCTATTGAGCAGGCTGCTGTGCCGCTCATTATTTTTATCATTAATTTGATTATGTTTAAAAAGCCCATTCGCATGTTGCATCTAATAGGCTATTCCATCACGACTATCGGGGTGATGTTGACCATTTCAAAGGGTAACCTTCTTAGCCTTAATATGCAGACGTTGAATTTTGGTGATCTATTAATGCTTATTGCCTGTTGTATCTATGCTCTATATACGGTTTTATTATTTAAAAAACCAACGATGCATTGGATGAGCCTTACTGCCGTATTGGCCACAGGCGGATTGATAGGTGGGTCTATTTTGTTAATTGGTGAGCTTAGCCTTGGGGTGAATAGTTTTGATATTACATGGAAAGGTGTCGGCGTCATATTATTTGCGGCCATTTTCCCATCGATCATCGCCCAAGCCGCTTACATTGAAGGCAATGCAAAATTGGGGGCTAATGTAGCAGGATTATTCATCAACCTTGTGCCTGTTTTAGGTGTATTGCTGGCGGTTGTTACTTTGGGCGAACAGTTGCACTTCTATCACGCTATTTCATTAGTGCTTGTGCTTGGTGGTATTTTTGTAGCCCAGCGGGCAAAAGTTAATTGATGAGACTATGACTACGACAATTGGTTGTTTGCTATATTGAGACATGCAACAACAAAGGGAAAGATATGGAACAACCTATTGAGGCTCCACACTTAGAGCTTGATGCGCTTATGTGAATTCAAAGCGCCGCTCTAGTTCCCTTTATTTGTGTGAATAGTTCTCGTTTATGAAACCACCTAAACGCTACACGCACTAGCCAGCGCGGTGGCGCATAGTTTTTTTGCCACCTGTGGCTGGTTGCTCATCAAAGAGGCTTGCTAATTGCTCTGTCATTGCCCCCGCTAATTCTTCAGCATCCACAATTGTTACCGCGCGCTGGTAATAGCGGGTTACATCATGACCAATGCCAATGGCAAGTAGCTCAACCGATGAGCGGTTTTCTATCTCATCAATGATGTGGCGTAAATGGCGCTCAAGATAATTGCCAGCATTGACGGAAAGGGTTGAATCATCCACTGGCGCACCGTCAGAAATCATCATCAAAATTTTACGTTGCTCAGGACGTGCCAATAGGCGTTTATGTGCCCAGTCCAGCGCTTCACCATCAATATTTTCTTTCAATAAGCCTTCGCGCATCATTAACCCAAGGTTGCTTCTTGCGCGACGCCATGGTGCATCTGCCGCCTTGTAGATGATGTGGCGTAAATCATTTAAACGACCAGGGGCTACGGGCTTGTCAGCTTTTAGCCATTGTTCGCGTGCTTGTCCGCCTTTCCAAGCTTTGGTGGTAAAGCCTAAAATTTCAACCTTAACGCCGCAGCGCTCTAAGGTGCGCGCCAAAATATCAGCGCATGTTGCTGCAACCGTAATAGGACGGCCGCGCATAGATCCCGAATTATCCAAAACCAGTGTTACAACGGTATCTCTGAATTCAGTATCGCGTTCTTGTTTAAATGATAGCGCAGACATAGGATCGGTAACAATACGTGGCAGACGGGCAGGGTCAAGATAGCCCTCTTCTAAATCAAAATCCCAAGAGCGATTTTGCTGAGCCATCAGGCGGCGTTGCAAACGATTGGCTAAGCGCCCAACTACACGTTGCAGATGCGCCAATTGCTTATCCAAAAAGCCACGCAGGCGCTCTAGCTCTTCTGCGTCGCAAAGCTCTTCAGCTAAAATCACTTCATCAAATTCATTGGTATAAATTTTATAATCTGAAATCGGCGGTTCATTGGAAAATGGCAGTTCGGAGCGCTGGCCTTCCCCTGGTGTTTCACCTTCATGCTCTTGATCATCGGTATAATCTTGAGCAGTTGCCTCAACGGCTTCTGATTTACCGTCTTCTTGCTCTTCTGATGAGCCTTCAGCTTCTTCGGATGAAGATTCTTCATTGCCAGTCGCTTCTTCAGATTCGCGTTCTAAATCTTCTTGTGTTTCGCTATCCTCATCAGCTTGGTCTTCATTATTATCGTCTTGATCACTTTCTTGATTAAGTTCCTCACCCATATCAAGAGAGCGGATGACCTCATGCACAGCCTTGGCGAATGCAGCTTGATCTTCAAGGGACTTACCTAAATTATCCAAATCTGCGCCAGCTTTTTCGCTCACCCAATCGCTCCATTGTGCAACCAAGGTTGATGCAGATTTTGGCGGCGCTTTGCCGGTTAGCTTTTCCCGCACCATCAAAGCCAATGCCACTTCTAGTGGCGCCTCTTCTTTGCTGGTTATTTGCTCAGAAAATTGTTTTTCACATTTTCTTGCTAGCATCTTATCGAGATTTTGTCCCATGCCCGGTAATTTATTGGAGCCAATGGCTTCAATGCGAGCCTGTTCAACTGCATTAAATACTGCGCGGGCTTGTTCGCCCGTTGGGGCATGTTTGGCATGGATAGCAGCATCATGACAGGCAGCGCGCAGAGCAAGGCTATCTGCCACCCCACGGGTGATGGTTAATTCATCCATGGAAGGATTAGCAGAAGGTGAGGGTAAGCGCATCTGTTGCCCGCTTAGGCCTGGTGTGTCTTTGCTAAAGCTAACTTCCAACTCGGCATCTTGCGCTATAGCACGAACGCAAGTAGTCAGAGCCTGCTTGAATGGCTCTGTATTTGCGGTCTTCTTTATGCCACGGCCGGGTTGATTGTCACCTATCTTGCTCATCTTATTTGTCCATTAAGCTTAATATTAAGCAAGGGCGATATTAGTAGCCGATAAATTCAATTCATCACCAAATGCACGTTGATAAAATTCTGCTACTAGCGTGCGTTCTAATTCATCACATTTGTTAAGGAAGGTTACTTGGAAAGCAAATTTAACATCGTCAAAAATCACTGCATTTTCTGCCCATGTTAATACGGTACGCGGGCTCATTACGGTTGAGATGTCACCATTGATAAAGGCTGCACGGGTCATATCCGCGATGCGCACCATTTGGCTAATGGTCTCGCCACCTTCTTTATTTTGAAGGTTTTTGATTTTAGCTTTGATGATGTTTACTTCTTGATCATGAGGCAGATAGTTAAGGGTTGTCACAATAGACCAACGGTCCATTTGGCCTTGGTTGATTTGTTGCGTGCCGTGGTAAAGCCCAGATGTGTCACCCAAACCAATGGTATTGGTGGTTGAAAATAGACGGAATGCTGGGTGGGGATGAATAACGCGGTTTTGATCAAGCAGGGTTAAACGGCCAGCAATTTCCAATACACGCTGGATAACAAACATCACATCAGGACGCCCTGCATCATATTCATCAAATACAAGCGCAACATTGTTTTGTAATGCCCAAGGCAGGATACCATCGCGAAATTCAGTGATTTGCACGCCATCTTTTAAGACGATTGCATCTTTACCCACCAAATCAATACGGCTGATGTGACTGTCTAAGTTTACACGAACAGTTGGCCAGTTTAAGCGTGCTCCCACTTGTTCAATATGAGTAGATTTACCCGTACCATGATAGCCTGTTACCATTACGCGGCGGTTATGAGCATAGCCTGCAAGAATAGCCAATGTGGTATTGTGGTCAAACAGATAATCAGGATCAATATCTGGCACATGTTCAGTTTTCTCACTAAAGGCGGGAACCTTAAGATCACTGTCAATACCAAAAACCTCTCTAACAGATACTTCAGTATCAGGTAAATTTTTATGCTTGCTCATAAAGCCTCCATGCCAGATTTTGGGTAGATTTTTAACTGCCCAACATTGATGCGATTGCAGTGCATCTTTTAAATTATGTGAATTAGCTCAAACTTAGATAGAATTGCTCTAAATATACCCTTTTAATCGGATAGTGCCGTTAGCACAACCCCGCTTGTTTGAGTTGTTTATAGGCTTGAATAATTTGTCGCAGACGGTCTTCTGTGCTGCGATCGCCTTGGTTGGCATCGGGGTGATTGAGTTTTACCAAGGCTTTGTATTTCTTATTAATATCTTCCTTGGTGGCTTTATCATCGAGACCAAGTGTTTTTAGCGCAGTTAGCTCTAATTTTTTCAATTGACGGGTGCCAGAGCCTGTTGCTCGTGTGCCAGCGCGATCACGCACTTTGTTAAACCAAGTTGGATTAGCGCGCAGCTTTTCGGGATCAATTTCTTCTTGAGCGCGATTGCTTGCTGTTTTCCATGTAGGGCGGTGGCCTGTCATGCTCTCTTTTTGGAAGTCGCGAATTTCTTTATCACCGAGACCAGAGAAATAATTGTAGTTTTTGTTATATTCGCGTACGTGCTCCATGCAAAAATTTACGTATTCGCCTTCATAGTTGCGCCCTTTAGGGGCTTTGTGTGTGCCTGGCTTTTCGCAGCCTTCCCAATTACACTCGGCCGCAGCTCGTGCTTCTTCTTCAGCTTTTTTAGCGCCGCGAGGTTTAATACCAATGGAATCAAATAATTTTGAATTTGTTGACATGGTGTCCGTTTTTGTTGCCTAGATTGAAGGTAATATCAAAATTTGATGGGCTAGATAGATTGTTATGCTTGAACTATTCATCGGAATAGGTAAGAACAGCACCAACTACACCCGATTAGGTTAGGTTATTTAGACCTATTTCCGCAGAAAGGAAACCAAAAAATGTCAATGCAAGCACGAATTGAAGCTGCACTAAGCGAGGTTTTTGATCCCCAGCATTTGGAAGTGATCAATGAAAGTCATTTGCATGCTGGCCATCAACCATCTTTTAATGGAGAAGGCGAGACGCACTTTCGAATTCGCATTGTATCTCAAAAGTTCGAAAATACCAAGCTTCTTGATCGCCATAGGCAAATTAATGACGTGATTAAGGATGAATTTGAGCAAGGATTGCACGCTTTGGCTATCGAGGCAAAGACACCAGATCAATATGTTAAGCTATAAACAAAAAACCCGCGCAAATTTTACGCGGGCTAAAGTTTTGGAGGAAATTATCAGCACAATATGATGTAATTTATTTTGTTAGTTTTTTTAGCTCGTTTAGCATTTAAGTAGATTCACTTAAATCAGGACTATTCGCGCCACTAAAGGAAACTAAAGCATCACCGTGCATGATGCTCTAACTTGCCATGACCTCTTGCTGATCAAGCGTATCCCCATCCATTTCACGCAATACATAGCCACGACCCCATACGGTTTCGATGAAATTTGTACCGCCAGCAGCATTTGCTAGCTTTTTGCGTAATTTACAGATGAATACGTCAATGATCTTAAGCTCTGGCTCATCCATTCCACCATAAAGATGGTTTAAAAACATCTCTTTGGTAAGGGTTGTGCCTTTGCGAAGCGATAACAGCTCCAACATTTGATACTCTTTACCAGTTAGGTGAACGCGTTGGCCACCCACTTCAACGGTTTTAGCATCTAGGTTTACACATAATTCACCAGTGGTGATCACAGATTGTGCATGTCCCTTAGAGCGGCGAATAATCGCTTGAATACGGGCGATTAATTCATCTTTGTGGAATGGTTTGGTCATATAATCATCGGCACCAAAACCAAGTCCGCGAACTTTGTCTTCAATTCCGGCAAGGCCAGATAGAATAAGAATAGGAGTTTTAACCTTGGACAGCCTCAAGGTACGCAAAACCTCATAACCAGACATATCTGGTAAATTCAGATCTAGCAAAATGATGTCGTAATCATAGAGTTTACCTAGATCAACACCTTCTTCTCCCAAATCCGTGGTATACACATTAAAACTTTCGGATTTGAGCATCAGCTCAATACTTTGAGCGGTAGCGCTGTCGTCTTCAATCAGCAATACGCGCATAGTCTTCCCCTTTTAAAATTGCTTTGCCAGGAGCCATAATTCCTAACAAGCTTGGAGTTATCATGATGATAACGTCATCATTGACGCTTCATAAATTCGATGCGTTAACATTTGACACATAATGGTTAACAAAAAGTAATTATTAATGGCAAGGGTGTTAATCAATTGTTTAGGGATGAATGTTTCAACTTATTGAGATTAAATATGAAAAGCTAAGTAAGTTTCTTAAAGTATAACTTTAACAAAGGCTTATAAGCGATTCTTGGGACTCATACCTTGATTGGGAAAAATTTTCCGTATCGATTAATTTTTTTTTGTGATTTTTTTTAAAAAAATTGGTGAAAATACGAATTCCTGAGTAAATTTTAACGAATTAGTTGTAAATTTGTATTAAATTTGATGAGAATTTGAGAGATTTAAGGTTAAAAATAGAATCACTTAGTGATTATTTGTTAATATTTTTAGCAGTATTGTGAAAATCTCTTTGTGTCGCGTTTTGTAGGAGTATTGAGTAATGAAGTCGCGTGAAGGTATTGTACGGTTAAAACGGTTTCAAGTGGAAGAAAAGCGCCGTCAGGTAAGTCAAATTCAGATCATGATTGCTGAGTTTGAAAAAATTTCTGTCGATCTTGAAAAACAAATTGCATTTGAAGAAGAAAAAGCAGGAATTACGGATAAAGAGCATTTTGCTTATCCTACCTTCGCTAAGGCTGCAGAATTGCGTCGGGTCAATCTTGAAGTATCAACCAATGAGCTACGCGGTAAATTAGATGCAGCCAATGATGAATTACAAGATGCTTTGGAAGACCTTCAGGCCGCTGAAAAGCGTGAGGCACGAGATGGTGGTGCCATTGATGAGGGCGCAGACTTTGCATCAGCAAAAAATCAAAGTCAATTTATGATTGGCTAATTTTGCGCATAGAGTATCATGCACCTATATGAATCCAAAACCAGATCTAGAATCTTTTATTGTGCGTATAG
This sequence comes from uncultured Alphaproteobacteria bacterium, assembly GCA_929200335.1. Taxonomy (GTDB): domain Bacteria; phylum Pseudomonadota; class Alphaproteobacteria; order Rhizobiales; family Rhizobiaceae; genus CAKMZG01. The sequence continues at coordinate 12,053 of CAKMZG010000012.1, forward strand.
CGTTTTAAAATTGATAGAAACGGGCATCTTAACGGCGCCCGTTTTTTTTTGAAATATTTTGAAGTGCAATCTTCACGGAACTGTGTTTTGATGTATGGCATTATGTAAGCTACGTTTAATCTATGTAGGACTTATCCTATGAAAAAACTTTTACAGGAGAAAGACATTGAATACTCCCAAAATTATTAAATCTACTCTTTTAACCGCAGGTATTGCATTGCTTGGTGCCTTCCCTACACAAGCGGCTGATCCCGATCCATCTAAATGGGATGAGACGGTTAACCAAGCTAAAGATCAGCACGTTTATTGGAACGCATGGGGCGGTGGCGCTCGTATTAATGATTATATTGCTTGGGTTGGCCAACAGGTTAAAGCGCAATATGGCATCACACTTACTCATGTGAAACTGGATGACACGGCAAAGGCCGTTGCAACAGTTGTGGCAGAAAAATCTGCCGGACAAGATAAAGAGGGCAAGGTTGATCTGATTTGGATTAATGGTGAAAACTTCATCTCCATGAAAGAACAAGGCCTATTGTTTGGTAATTCTTGGACAACCAAATTGCCTAATTATCAATATGTAGATTTTGAAAACAACTCTACCATTGAAACGGATTTTACGTTGCCTACCGATGGCATGGAAAGTCCTTGGGGTGGGGCAAAGATGGTTTTCTTCTATGATTCAGCTAATGATATTAAGATGCCGGATTCATTTTTGGAATTGGTAGAATGGACAAAAACAAATCCTGGACGCTTTACTTATCCGCAGCCACCGAATTTTATTGGCTCTAGTTTCTTAAAACAGGCGCTTACTGAAGTTGTTGAAGATCGCTCTAAATTGCTTAAACCTGTGATCGAGTCAGAATTTGATGCAGTAGTTGCACCACTCTTCACAGCTCTTGATAAGATGCACCCAAATCTTTGGCGTCAGGGTAAGGCCTATCCAAAAAATCATGAAGCCATGGGGCAATTGATGGCAGATAATGAGCTGGATATTATTTTTGCTTTTAATCCATCCTATGCATCTTCAAAAATTGCCAATGATGAATTGCCAGATACTGTGCGCTCGTTCACTTTTTCAAAAGGCACCCTAGGTAATACACATTTTGTGGCAATTCCTTATAACTCGAAAGCTAAAGCAGCAGCGCTTGTAGTTGCAAATTTTTTGATCTCACCTGATGCGCAGGCTCGCAAACAGGATCCAAACATTTGGGGTGACCCAACCGTATTGGCTATGGACAAATTATCCGATGCAGAGCGTGCAAAATTTGATGCGCTTGAATTGGGTGTTGCAACCTTAAAACCATCAGAGCTTGGCCCTAAATTGCCAGAACCTCATCCAACATGGATGAGCCGCTTAGAAGTGGAATGGGCAAAACGATATGGTGTAGCCAATTAAGTTCTAAGAATAACCACAAGCCAATTGATTTGGCTAATGATGAATAAAAGGAGCGAGTGAGATTTTAAGATTTGCGCCTGCACTTGCTCTTTTTATCTTAATAGCGCCGATTTTATGCGGCCTATTGGGTACCTTATTTCCTGCTTTTGGGTTTTTACCAGCCTTGGGCGGAGAGACGTTCTCTCTTGAGCCATTTAAAGCCTTAATGGCAAAGCCTGGAATTTTACAGTCCATCTGGTTGAGTTTTTCAACTGCTATTGTTACCACTATGATTGCTCTGAGCATTGTTGCACTTTTTGTTGCGGGCTGGTCGCGTAGTAAAATTTTTAAAACTATGCAGCATTTGGTATCACCCTTATTGTCCATCCCACATGCCGCAGCCGCTTTTGGTCTAGCCTTCTTGATTGCGCCATCGGGCTGGTTAATGCGGTTGATATCTCCGATGTTCACTGGGTTCATTCGCCCACCGGATGTGTTAATATTGCAAGATTCCAATGGGCTGGTGATGATGTTGGGGTTGATCATTAAAGAAATCCCATTTTTATTATTGATCACTTTAGCTGCGATGCCACAAGTGCAGGGTGATGCCTATAGCAAAATATCCAGCAGCATGGGCTATGGGCGAATTAGTGGTTTCATTTATACCACTTGGCCAAAGCTCTATGGCCAAATTCGACTGGCTGTTTATGCGGTGATTGCCTATGCCAGTTCCGTTGTGGATGTGGCAATCATCTTGGGGCCTAGCAGTCCTGCGCCTCTTGCTGTGCGGCTGCTTGGGTGGATGAGCGATCCAGAACTTTCTTTTCGTTTTGAGGCTTCAGCGGGTGCGTTGTTGCAACTATTAGTTACCCTCTCTGCCCTATTATTTTGGTTAGGCTTTGAAAAAATAGCGGCAGCATTAGTTGCTCACTCTCGCAACCAAGGCTTGCGCTGGCAAAAAGATGTGATCCTGCGCTATTTTGGATTGAGCGGTATGGTATTTGTGATTTTTGCAATCACAACAGGTCTTATAATTTTAGCTATTTGGTCGGTTGCAGGTTTTTGGTCATTTCCAAATGCCTTGCCCAATGCATTGACATTGAAGCATTGGATAAAAGCCCTTCCAGTTCTAAAAGAGCCGTTTATTAATGCTATAACAATTGCAGGGCTTGCTACATTATTTGCCATTGCAATCACGCTGGCATGTTTAGAGCGAGAGGCACGCTTTAATAAAGGGGGCAAGCGTACAACAGGTACAAAAGCGCAGTCTTTATTATACCTGCCTTTATTAGTGCCACAAGTTGGCTTTGTTTTTGGACTTCAACTAATGTTCATTCATCTTAGTCTTGATGCCACATGGTTTGCACTTGTATTTGTACATCTTATTTTTGTGCTGCCCTATGTATTTTTGTCCTTAGCAGATCCTTGGCGGGCATGGGATACGCGCTACGGCTTAATTGCTTTTGGATTGGGTGCTAGCGCTAATCGTATGTTATGGCGTATTAGATTGCCCATGTTATTGCGTGCCATATGCACAGCTGCAGCAGTTGGTTTTGCAGCCTCTCTAGGGCAATATTTACCCACTATTTTGATTGGAGCAGGGCGAATTTCCACCATCACCACTGAGGCAGTAGCTTTAGCATCTGGTGGCAATCGCCGTTTAATAGGGGTTTATGCATTCTTACAAATGCTCTTACCCTTTATTGGTTTTTCAATTGCTGCCATAATCCCAGCAATCCTGCATCGCAATCGTAAAGACTTGAAGGTGAATACATAATGGTAAAAATGGCAAACGTTGGCCTTTCAAATGCTGAACATGCTAATGCTCTATATTTAGATGGTGTCGAAATTGCATTAAATGGCAAGGTTCTACTCAAGTTGGATGAAACCATTGGGGCTGGTGAAATTCTCACAATAATGGGGCCATCAGGATGTGGTAAATCTACGCTTCTAGCCTATATAGGTGGTTTTTTAGATGAGGCATTTGTAGCAAAGGGGCGGGTTTTGCTTGGCGATCAAGATATCACTCAATTGCAAGCAGAATTACGCCGCGTAGGAATTCTATTTCAAGATCCACTTTTATTTCCCCATATGTCGGTTGGTGAAAATTTAATGTTTGGCTTGCCCAATAACATTAAGGGGCGGGATGAGCGTCGTGAAGCGGTGGAGCTTACACTTGATCAAGCTAATCTCAATGGTTTTTTTGACCGTGATTCTGCAACATTATCAGGTGGGCAAAAAGCACGGGTTGCTTTGATGCGGGTATTGTTATCAAATCCTAAAGCGCTTTTATTAGATGAACCTTTTTCCAAATTAGATACAGATTTGCGCGGCTCTATTCGTGATATTGTTCTAAGTGAAGCAAAGCGGCGCAATCTGCCTGTGGTTCTTGTTACTCATGATGAGGCCGATGGTGAGGCTGCTAGCAAAATAGCACCAACAAAAATTCATAAATTAGTTTAAACTCCTCCTCAAAGCCTGATATGAAGTAGAAATGATAAAGTTTAAAGATGAATCTGGGCGCTTGCGTCTTCAAACCCTCATTAGATTACGTTGGTTGGCCGTATTTGGCCAAAGCATTACTGTGTTATTTGTAGCCTATGGCTTACAGTTTCCATTTCCTCTGGCTTATTGTTTTGTTTTAATTGCAGCCTCTGCATGGCTTAATGTGATTTTACGGTTGCGCTATCATTCCAGTTATAGATTGAAACAAAATGCAGCGTTAATGATGCTCACATATGATGTATTGCAATTGTCTGGTCTACTTTATCTAACAGGCGGTTTAGAGAATCCGTTTTCCCTTTTATTGATTGTACCTGTGGTTATTTCTGCGACTGCTCAAAGTAGTACGCGCACATTAATTTTGGGTGTGATCGTTATTATCAGCGCCAGCTTACTTGGTTTTTTTCACTTATCTCTGCCATGGCCTAACGAAGAAGCAGTCAAAGTGAGTTTTCTTTATATCATTGGGGTTTGGTTTGCTATTCTTTCTAGTTTGGCCTTTACTGCGATCTATGTTTTTCGTGTAGCGAATGAGGCGCGCACATTAGGTAATGCATTAGCCGCAACAGAATTGATGCTGGAGCGCGAGCAACATTTATCCGCTCTTGATGGCTTAGCTGCGGCTGCTGCTCATGAGCTAGGCACTCCCCTTGGCACAATTGCTGTGGTTTCAAAAGAGATGCTGCGTGAATTGAAAAAGGACAGCCCGCTTTATGAAGATGCTGCGCTCCTGCGTTCACAGGCCGAGCGCTGTCGTGATATTTTGCAAAAACTTACTTCATTATCCAGTGAGGGGGAGATGCATTTAGCGCGATTACCCTTCACCTCACTTATAGAAGAAGTGGTCGCCCCTCATCGAGATTTTGGGGTTAAGCTTGATATTAGCCATGATGATAATGATAGTGCTGAACCTATAGGTAAGCGAAATTCAGCAATTATTTATGGGCTTGGAAATTTGGTAGAAAATGCCGTTGATTTTGCTAATGAGCGGGTGCAAATCCTTTGTAAATGGGATGATAGAGATATTTCCATTACCATTATTGATGATGGCTCTGGCTTTAGCGCTGAAATGTTGGATAGAATAGGTGAACCTTATATATCAACACGTAGCCGTGCTGATAATCCTAAAGATAGCGGGCTTGGGCTTGGCCTATTCATTGCCAAAACTTTGTTAGAGCGCAGTGGGGCAAATTTAAAATTTGGCAATGATTACTCTAGGATAAACGATAATTTATATTTAAAACCTAATGGTGCAAAAATTACCATTGCATGGCCTAGAGATAGTTTTGAAATGCTGGATTTGCAGCAAGAAAATTTATCTGATGAACAATTGTAACCTGTACTTTTGGGCGAAAAGTAGTTTTTTATGCCCTTAGGACTTGAATTAATGGTTATTTGATGAAAAAAAGTATGTAAATAAACTTATAAGTAGAGAAAACCTATGCAGCCTATCAGATCAACGCAAAACTTGAATCAAGACAACAGCTTGATGATTGTCGATGATGATCGTCCATTCTTAAATCGCTTAGCGCGTGCTATGGAAGGGCGTGGTTTTACTGTGGAGATGGCAGAGACTGTATCTGATGGTTTAAGGGTTGTGCGCTCCGCACCACCTGCTTTTGCTGTTGTTGATATGCGATTGGCAGATGGCAATGGTTTGGATGTGGTGGCTGCCCTTCGCGAGCGCCGCCCTGATGCGCGGGTTATTATATTAACGGGCTATGGTAACATCGCCACTGCAGTTACTGCGGTTAAGCTGGGTGCGGTTGATTATCTTGCCAAGCCTGCTGATGCTGATGATGTTTATGCAGCTTTAATGCGTCAACCTGATGAAAAAGCTCCGCCGCCTGAAAACCCAATGTCTGCGGATAGGGTGCGTTGGGAGCATATTCAACGCGTCTATGAACTATGCGATCGTAATGTATCAGAAACCGCGAGACGTTTGAACATGCATAGAAGAACTCTGCAACGGATTCTAGCAAAACGCGCCCCGCGTTAAGCCAAAATAGTCGTAATTGCTTTATGATTATTACGCCATGTCTGACGGCTATGGCGACATTTTATACTTCACACTAGCTAATCATGCCGAAGTTTAGGCCATCTGCGCCAAAAAACTTTAGGCCGATTGTGCTGAAATGAAAATTGAGTTTAACTGTAATCACAGAAAAACAGAATTAGTCATTTATCCCTTCTCCCAGACTTGTTTTTCTTGATATGAGATTTGGATGTGAGCTGCTTAACGCCCCACAGCACTTTTCATCCACTTGCTGACCCGTTAAAGGTCATCGTAACTTAGCCGCCGCTTTTATTTTAAAGCTGGCGGCTTTTTTTTTGGATTTTTTAAATAAATAAAAGCGTGTGGAGATTGTAGAGCATAATACATTTAAGTAAATTCACCTAAACGCTACAGGCGCTCCCATGCCATCCGAAAGTGGGTGCCAGTTTTTAGAAAAATGACATGCAACAACAACAAAGGATAGAGCAGATTTATGAATGTATAGATAAGTGGTGGGCTTTATTGTTCGAGTGCTTCGCGTTCTTTTTTACGCAAGCGCTCAGATTCAGATTTCAACTGTCCACAAGCGGCTAAAATATCATCGCCACGCGGCGTCCGAATAGGCGAGGCATAGCCGCATTGATTGATGAAATCGGCAAATTTTTCGATTTGCTCCCAATCAGAACATTCATAGCTGCTGCCCGGCCATGGATTAAATGGGATAAGATTAATCTTTGCAGGAATGCCTTTAAGCAGTCGTACCATTTCCTTGGCATCTTCTAAGCTGTCATTTACGCCTTTTAGCATGACGTATTCAAATGTAATACGGCGCGCATTAGATGCAAGAGGGTATTCGCGGCAGGCTTTTAAGAGTTCAGCCAAGGGATACTTTTTATTGATGGGAACAATCTCATCACGCAGGGTATCATTGGTTGCATGGAGCGAGATGGCCAACATAACGCCAATTTCTTCGCCTGTGCGATAAATTTCTGGAACCACACCTGAGGTTGAAAGGGTGATGCGGCGTTTGGAAACCGCAAGGCCATCACCATCTGAGGCAATCAATAGAGCTTTTTTGACATTCTCAAAATTATAAAGCGGCTCGCCCATTCCCATCATAACAATGTTAGTTACCTTGCGCCCTTCTTCTGGCACAATGGCACCTTGGGGGGTGTCTTTATCAGGAAAATCACCTAAAAAATCGCGGGCAACCATCAATTGCATCAAAACCTCTTCTGATGTGAGGTTACGCACCATTCTTTGTGTGCCAGTATGACAAAATGTGCAGGTGAGGGTGCAGCCAACTTGCGAGGAGATGCAAAGGGTGCCACGACCTTCTTCTGGGATATAGACGGTTTCAATCTCAACAGGATTGCCTGCCCCGCGTGATGGAAATTGCATTAGCCATTTGCGCGTGCCATCTTTTGAAAGCAAATCTTCGATGATTTTTGGGCGTTCAACTGTAAAATTAGCCGCTAAATCAGCACGTAGAGCTTTTGAAAGATTTAGCATTTCTTCAAAGGTTTTAGCACCGCGCACATATAACCAATGCCAGATTTGCGAGATACGCATGCGCACTTGCTTTTCTGGAACACCTGCGGTGATTAATGCTTCGCCTAATTCTTCGCGGCTCATACCAATGAGATTAGGGCGCTCAGGCGCTTTTACAGCATTGACTTTATCGCTTAAAGTCTTGCGGGTTTCATCATTGGTTAAATCTAAAGACACAGCCATTTTACATTGCTTTCAATTTACTGAAGGCAGTCCATTGCCTTTAGGGGTTCAATAGAGCCTAACAGTAATTGATGTCAAGGTTGATGCTGTTCAGCTTTTAGCTAAATCGCTAGATATTCGTGGCGCAATTGTTCATTTTCCAACACTTCTTGTGCCGTACCATCAAAAACTACTTGTCCCGTATCAATGATGAGCGCTTTATCTGCAAGCTTCAAGGCGGCCACGGCATTTTGTTCCACAATAACAGTAGTGATGCCTAGTTCTTTCACTTGTAATAAAATTCGTTCAATTTCTTGCACGATAACAGGCGCCAGACCTTCATAAGGCTCGTCCAAGAATAATACTTTAATGTCACGCGCTAATGCACGGGCAACCGCCAACATTTGTTGTTCGCCACCAGACATGGTAGTTGCCTCTTGTTTACGGCGTTCAGCAAGGCGAGGGAAATGATCATAAATTTTATCAATTTCCCAGCCTCGCGGCTCTGCCACTTGAGCAAGTACCAAATTTTCTTCAACAGTAAGTCCGCCAATGATGCGGCGGTCTTCTGGCACCAATTGAATGCCAGCTTGTGAGGCTTGATAGGCTTTCATTTTATGAACCGCTTGGCCATTTAGCCAAATTTCACCGCTTTGCACATGAGGAGTATCAACCCTTGCAAGGGCGCGAAGGGTAGAGGTTTTACCCGCACCATTACGCCCAAGTAGGGCAAGAATTTCGCCTTCATTGACCTCAAAAGAGACCCCTTGCACAATATAGCTCTCGCCGTAATAGGCATGAATATCTTTTACTGAGAAAAACGGTTGATTTTCACTAAGCGTTGCTGCTGCACTATTATTCATGTGCGCCTCCCAAATAGGCTTCTTGTACTTTTGGATTTCCTTTAACATCTTCGGGATCTCCAGAAACAATGATTTGTCCCTGTGCCAGAACTGAGATTTTATCAGCCAATGAAAATACTACATGCATATCATGTTCAATGATAATTTTAGTCATGCCGCGTTTTTTGATTTTCTTCAATAAATCAATGGTGGCATTAGTATCATGGCGCGCCATGCCAGCAGTTGGCTCATCTAAAAGCAAAAGGCGTGGATGTTGGATTAAACACATGGCAAGCTCTAAGCGCCGCTTATCTCCGCGTGATAGTGATCCGGCTTCTTCATGGCGATATTCAACAAGCCCAACAT
>CAKMZG010000012.1:20859-23712 GCA_929200335.1 uncultured Alphaproteobacteria bacterium
GAAGTATTCTGCTTCTTCATGAATAATATTTTCACCGCCTAAAGCTGAGAGGGGATTAAATCGAAATGATCCATCCCGCTTAGCAAATGCAGGCACCATAACGTTTTCCAACAGACTAAGCTCAGGAAAAATTTCAGGAGTTTGGAAAACCCGCGCAACGCCTAGTTGGTTAATTTCATGGGGTTGGTGACCTGTAAGGGTATGGCCATCAAAGGTGACAGAACCCGTATCGGCCTGCAACTTGCCAACGCAAACGTTCAAAAGGGTAGATTTACCCGCTCCATTAGGACCAATGATGGCATGGGTTTTGCCTTCTTCAATGTGTAGGTTCACATCCGATAAGGCTTTTAACCCACCAAAGCTTTTGTTAACGCCATTCACATGGAGAACAAGGTTTTTATCCTCACTCATGATTGCTCTCCTTTAGGTTTTTTATTGAATAGATTGCCTATTCGGCGGAAACCTTCCATGAGGCCCCCTGGCAAGAAAATCACGATTAGCATGAACAATACCCCAAGGGTTAAATGCCAACCTTTGCCTACGAATAGAGAAAATAACGAGGTGAAAAGTCCTTGCAAGCTCTCAGGTAGGAAAGAAAAGAAAGCATTTAAAACATTATCGTTGATGGCAGAGAAAATATTTTCAAAATATTTAATTAAGCCAGCTCCAAGCAAGGGGCCAATTAAGGTTCCAACGCCGCCTAAAATGGTCATAAGTACGACCTCGCCTGAGGCTGTCCATTGCATGCGCTCAGCGCCAGCAAGTGGGTCGGTTACTGCAAGTAATGCGCCAGCTAGTCCCGCATACATGCCAGAGATCACAAAAGCCGCTAATGTATAGGGGCGGGTGTTGAAACCGGTGTAGCTCATGCGGGTTTGATTAGATTTAATGCCTTTTAGCATCATACCAAAAGGCGAATTAAACACTCGCATGGAAATCCAAAAGCAGAAAATCAGTAAGGTTGCACAGAAGTAAAAACCCTCATAACCGCTCATCTTTATACCAAAGAAATTGGTGATAGGTAGGCCGTCTGATACTGCATTTGAAAATGCATTATCAATCCAACGTGGATCTTGTTGGGTTAGTTGCAGTCCCGTTTCGCCATTGGTGATGGGGGTAAGTACAGAATATGCCAGATTATAAGACATTTGCGCAAAGGCTAAGGTTAGAATGGAAAAATAAATCCCTGAACGCCGTAGAGAAATATAGCCAATAACTAGAGCAAAGAGTGCCGCAAATAGTATCGCAAAAATCACAGCTGGAATAACATTCATGGTAAAGAGTTTAAACGACCAAACGGCTGCATAAGAGCCTATGCCTAAAAAGGCTGCATGACCAAAGGATAAGTAACCAGTTAAGCCAAAGAGGATATTAAACCCAATGGCGAAGATACCATAGATAGCAAATTTTTGTAAAAGATCAGGATAGCCAGCACCTATTACACTTGCCCAGATGGGCATGGAGAGAATAGCGGCAGTAAAAATGACAAGAGTTAACCATTCAGGGCGTTGTTTTTTAGCTGTTGTTGTCATGTCTATTCCTCCATCACGCCACTGCGTCCCATCAAGCCGCGTGGTAGAGTTAAGAGAATAACCACAGCAACCAGATAGATGATGATTTGGTCAATACCAGGGAAAATGGCTTTAACTTCATTCATAGATGCAAAAGATTGTAAGATGCCAAGTAAGAATCCTGCGGATACAGCGCCCCCCAATGAGCCCATACCGCCAACAACCACGACCACGAAGGAAAGCACTAAGAAATCCATGCCCATGTGATAATCAGGTGGCAGAATTGGCGTATACATCACGCCTGCCACGCCTGCTACAACAGCGGCAAGGCCAAAGATAACCGTAAAACGGCGTTCGATGTTGATGCCTAGAAGTCCTACGGTTTCGCGGTCTCGCATGCCTGCACGTACAACCATGCCGTAAGTTGTGAATTGTAAAAATGCAAATACAGCTGCGATTATGGCAGCAGAGAATAAGAAATAAATAATGCGCCACCAAGGATAAACGATACTGTCTCCAAGACCCAGCATCGCGCTAATATTTGCGCTGCCTGCAAATTCTGCCGGTGCAGTTTGAGGGATAGGATTAGCGCCAAAATAGGCTTTGATTAGTTCTTGGATTACAATGGCCAGACCAAAAGTCACCAAGATTTGATCCGCATGGGGACGGTTGTAAAAGTGGCGGATAAGTCCGCGTTCCATAATAATGCCAATCAGTAGCATTACTGGCACCGCGATAAGAATGGATACAGGTACAGAATAATCAACTAAAAAAGCACCAAAATCACCTAGCCAAGCCTCTGCATAGCTGGTTTTAATCTCCACAGGTGTACCCCAAGCGGTTTTTTTCTCAGGGTCTATGGTGATTAACTGGAAATTGAGAATTTTATTGACGATAACTGCACAAAAAGCACCAAGCATAAACAAGGCACCATGGGCAAAATTGACCACCCCAAGGGTGCCAAATACTAGGGTTAGGCCAAGGGCAATCAATGCATAGGCACCGCCTTTATCCAAACCATTTAAAAATTGTAAGATGATTGCATCCATTGCTATTTCCTAAAAAGAACAAATGTTAAGTTGTAACAGATGTTAATTTGAAGAATCTATTGGGCAAACATCTGCCCAATAGATTATGATTTAATCAAGGAGAGCCTGAATTAGCACTTTTTAGCTGCTGCTGGCCCAAGGTCTCCACCAAAGATGGATGCATCATATTCAACTTGTGAGCGTGGTACGACTTGTTCTACTTTCAAGATATCGAAATCTGATGATGGTTTATCATTACCACGCACAACCAATACATCTTTAAAGCATTGGTGATCTTCTGCTCGATATTCAGT
>CAKMZG010000013.1:0-6788 GCA_929200335.1 uncultured Alphaproteobacteria bacterium
TTTGCCAATCAAACCTTCAATAGACGGGAAAACATAAAAGGCGCCTTCAGGTTTCAAACAATTGATGCCGTCACATTGATTAAGCATACTGACCACCAAGTCACGACGATCTTGAAACACTTTTCTGCTTTCTTTAATATAGCTTTGATCGCCTTCTAATGCCTCAACAGCTGCCCATTGTGCGATGCTGCAAGTGCCCGAGGTTTGTTGGCCTTGCAATTTGTCCATGGCTTTAATCAATGCCAGTGGGCCTGCTGCATAGCCAATACGCCAACCTGTCATGGCATAGGCTTTTGATACACCATTCATGGTAAGGGTGCGCTCATAAAGTTCGCTTTCCACTTGCGCGGGGGTGTAGAATTTTAAGTTATCGAACATTAAATGCTCATACATGTCATCGGTTAAAATCCATACATGAGGATGGCGTTTTAAAACATCAGTAAGGGCTTTCAATTCATCATAAGAATAGGCAGCACCCGATGGGTTGCTGGGCGAATTAAAAATCAACCATTTGCTTTTTGGTGTAATGGCAGCTTCTAAAGTTTCAGCATCCAGTTTGAATTGGTTTTCAATTCGGGTTTCTGCCATTTTTGGTGTGCCACCACAGATTGCCACCATTTCAGGATAGCTCACCCAATAGGGTGTTGGAATGATCACTTCATCCCCCTCATCAAGAGTTGCCATAAGCGCATTAAATAAAATTTGCTTGCCGCCAGTACCAACAATAATTTGCTCTGGTTTATAATCTAACTCATTGTCACGTTTGAACTTTTTAGAAATAGCTTCACGCAATTGAGGAATGCCAGCAACGGGTGTATATTTTGTTTTACCATCTTGAATGGCCTTGATTGCTGCATCTTTAATGTTTTGCGGGGTATCAAAATCAGGTTCGCCCGCGCCAAGCGATATTATCTCGCGTCCTTGTGCTTTCAGTTCTCGTGCTTTTTGTGAAACAGCGATGGTTGCAGAGGGTTTTGCACGGCCAACGGCACTTGAGAAAAAAGACATGTTTGTTTCCTATTTAATTGATTTATATGTTTCTAAACTACGCCGGCTTTTCAGTCAGCACAAGACAAATTCATGGACTATTTTTGATCGACTAAAATTTTTCCTGCCAAATCGGATAATTCTTCAATCTCAATCTTTTCTATATCTAACTTAAGATTTTGTTCCTTAGTATTCTTTGGAAAAAATGCGCGTTTAAATCCTAGTTTTTCGGCCTCTTTGATGCGACTAAGCGGATGATTAACGGGGCGGGTTGCACCAGATAATCCTACTTCACCAAAGAAGATACTTTGGGCAGGCAAGGGCTTGCCGCTTAGGGATGAGATGAGTGCTGCTGCAACAGCCATATCTGCGGCTGGCTCTTGGATGCGATAGCCGCCAGCAATGTTAAGATAAACATCATGCTTACCCAATTGCACGCCGCAATGTGCCTCAAGTACCGCCAATAACATGGATAGGCGTTGACTATCCCAACCAATGACTGCGCGGCGCGGTGTGCCAAGGGGCGAGGGGGCAACTAGGGCTTGGATTTCAACAAGCAGAGGTCTTGTACCTTCAATGCCAGCGAATACCGCAGTACCGGGCGACTGTTGATCTTGATTGCCTAAGAAAAGCGCAGATGGATTATGTACTTGGCGCAGGCCAGAGTGTGACATTTCAAAAACGCCGATTTCATCGGTAGCACCAAAGCGATTTTTAACTGTGCGCAGGATACGGTATTGATGATTGCGATCGCCCTCAAAATATAAAACGCCATCCACCATGTGTTCTACCACACGCGGGCCTGCAATTTGCCCCTCCTTGGTCACATGCCCTACAAGTATGACAGCCGTGCCTGAGTTTTTTGAATATTGGATCATGGCTTGGGTTGCTGTACGCACTTGAGTAACTGTACCAGGGGCAGAATCCACCCGATCACTCCAAAGGGTTTGAATACTGTCGATGATCACAAGGGCAGGTTTTTTATCCTTGCTGTTTAATTCATCCAGAGTGGCTAAAATATTCTCCACATTGGTTTCTGTTGCCAGCAGAACATCGGTTTGATCTGCCTCTAAGCGTTGGGCGCGCATTCGAATTTGACCAACGGATTCCTCGCCTGAAATATAAACGATGGAATGGCCAAGGCGTGAAAATTGTGCCGCCATTTGCATGAGTAGGGTAGATTTACCAATGCCAGGATCGCCGCCTACAAGCAACGCAGAGCCGTTTACCACGCCGCCACCACATACGCGGTCGAATTCTGAGATTTTTGAGATGATGCGTGGCGCTTCAATGGTTTCGCCAGAGAGTTCAAACAGTTTAGCGGGGCGTCCCTTGCCTAGTTTTTTGCCAGGGCCGGAACCAATACCAGAGTTCACGCTTTCTTCGGTAAGGGTATTCCACTCACCACAAGCATCACATTTGCCCGCCCATTGAGTATATGTGGCGCTGCAATTTTGGCAGGTATAGTGTTGTTTAGCTTTTGCCATGCAGGATTTAACTCTTAAGTTGCTGTTTCTCAGATTTGCGATAATAACGTGTATAGCGCGTACCCAATTGGGTCAATATTTCATAGCTGATGGTACCGCTGGTCTTAGCCACATCATCAAGGGGGATATTCTCGCCCAATAATTCTACCCAGAGGGCATCCTTTTCATAGGCAGCTTGTAATTTATCTTGTGGCAGATTGCTCACATCTATTGCCAACATGTCCATAGAAAGCCTGCCAATGAAGGGTAGTTTTTCACCCCATAAGAAGCCATAGCCACTTGTTTGTTCTTGTTTACGCATTGCAACACCAGAGCCGCTGGTTGCACGGGGATAACCATCACCATAACCAACGCCAATAAAAGCAAGCGCCATTTCCTTTGGCGCTTCAAAACTAGCACCATACCCAACGGTTTCACCTTTCTTGATGGTTCGGATTTGCAAAATGCGACCTTCTAATTTTACCACAGGCTTCATGGTGCTAGCTGCATTGCAATCAGCATTGCCGCCATAAAGTGCAATGCCAGGACGTGCCAGATCAAAATGATAATCCTTGCCCAAAAATATAGAAGCAGAATTTGCCAAACTCTTATCCGCTTTTGGAAAATGTTTGATAATTTCTTGATAGCGCTCAAGTTGAACTTTATTCATGGGATGTTTAGGATCATCAGCGCATGCCATGTGAGACATGATCATGATGGGCGTGATGGATTGAAACATACTTTTATCATTCACTAATGTTTCCAGCTCACTCATTGTAATGCCGAGGCGATTGGCACCTGTACCCACATGAAGGGCGCAAGGGCGGCGGGTAGAACGCACTTTCCAATAATTTGCCCAAAGTTTAATATCATGCATACTGGATAAAATTGGGATAAGGCCAGCCTCATCATAGCTGGGTAGCGCGCTTTCAAACAGTCCATTGAGGACAAAAATCTGTGCATCTCTATTGAGTTTTTTAACCCTAATAGCTTCCTCAAGATTAAACACAAAAAAGTTCTCGCAGCCCTCTAGGGTGAGTGCATTAACCACAGGCTCAATGCCAATGCCATAAGCATTGGATTTAACCGCAGGTGCCATAATAGTATTGCCCAATAGACCTTGTAATCTGTGGTAATTGTCCACTAAGGCCTGCAAATCAATTGTTAATCGCCCAGTTGAAAGGCGGCCATCCGCATATTTAGGAAATAATGTTTTATTCAAGAGATTGTCCGTTTAATAGGAATTTATGAAAGTTATTGGATTTCAAATTATTCAATGCGCTCAGGCATATAATCATCTTGCGCCAAATCAGAGAAACGGGTAACTTCTGCCTGAAAGCCAAGTTCAACAGTGCCTGTTGGGCCGTGACGTTGTTTTGCAATAATCACCTCGGCTTTACCGCGTGCTTTTTCCAATTTTTCAAGAGCGGCTGCATAGCCTTCTGAGGCTTCATCGCCTAGTTTGTTTTGCAGGTAATATTCATCACGATAAACAAATAAAACCACATCGGCATCTTGCTCGATAGACCCTGATTCACGAAGATCTGAGAGCTGTGGATGCTTGTCCTCACGGTTTTCTACCTGACGAGAAAGCTGGGAAAGGGCGATAATAGGTACGTTTAATTCTTTCGCTAAAGCTTTAAGACCAGTTGTGATTTCTGTAATTTCTTGTACACGGTTATCGGTTTTCTTACTGCCTTGCATCAACTGAATATAGTCGATGATGATGATATCAAGACCTTTTTGGCGTTTTAGACGTCTTGCGCGCGCCGCCAATTGAGCAATAGAAATACCACCAGTTTGGTCAATGTAGAGTGGGATGGAGTTCATCATCTGAGAGCATTGAACGAGTTTATTAAAATCACTTTCGGTAATTTCACCCCGGCGAATTTTGCTGGAGGAAATCTCGGTCTGCTCAGCAATGATACGGGTTGCCAATTGTTCTGCTGACATCTCCAATGAGAAAAAACCAACTACACCACCATTGGCAGCTTTAATAGAACCATCTGCTGATTGTTCAGGCTCATAGGCATGGGCGATATTAAAAGCAATATTGGTCACAAGCGAAGTTTTACCCATAGCAGGACGACCAGCTAGGATGATTAAATCAGAAGGCTGTAATCCACCCATGCGTTGATCAAGGGTATTAAGCCCTGAGGAAAGTCCAGATAGATTGCCATCGCGCTTATGAGCTGCTGCTGCCATATCAACGGCTAGGTTTACAGCTTCACCAAAGCCTTCAAAGCCACCCTTTGTTTTACCTTGTTCAGCAACGCTGAAGAGTTGGCGCTCAACTTCTTCGATTTGTTCTGTCGGAGGCAGATCAATAGGCGCATCATATGCGCTATTGACCATATCCTCGCCAATATTAATCAGCGCGCGACGTAGGGCTAGATCATAGATGGATTTAGCATAGTCATTAGCATTAATAATGGTTGTTGCTTGGGAGGATAGTAGCGCCATATATTCCAAAATAGTCATGGAACCCACACGCTCATCTTGGGGCAAGAAGGTTTTAAGCGTAATCGGGTTTGCAACTTTATTCTCGCGGACCATCTGTTCAGCGATTTCATAGATTTTGCGATGAATAGGTTCAAAGAAATGCTCAGGCTTTAAAAGGTCAGAGACTTTGTGATAAGCGTCATTATTGAGCAAAATAGCACCTAAAAGTGCTTGCTCAGCCTCAATATTATGCGGAACTTGACGTTGCAGGGCATTGTCATTTTCAGTGATCGAGACTTCTGAACCCGTATGAGGTGGAATAAGTTCTAATGCATCAGCCATCGTTCAATTTGCCCTTAAATATTCATTCATTGCGGTTGTCATTGTAGTCACAGGCAATGTTCAACCCGTCACATCCTGTCGTGTCTGATACTAGAGCATGATGCGTTTGAATGAATTCAAAACGCCGCTCTAGATCCTTTAGTTTGCGCGAATAGTTTTCATTTAGATGAAGCTACCTAAACGCTACACGCGCTAAAACCTAAAATTGGAGACATTGCCCCATCTTACCCAGATTTATATTTATTAAGCAATTATTACTTTAAATGCTATGACGATTTTTTGCCAGTCCCCGTTGTTCACAGCTTCACTATGTTTTTTAACTTATCTGAACAGTTCTCTTGACATGAACATTTAAAAAAAAAACCGCGCCCCAAAAATGAGGCGCGTTCTTAATTAAACAAAAGATAAAGATTATGCTTCGTCTTTGTTTTCTTCTTCTGTAGCTTCTTCTTCAGCTTCCTCAGATGTTTCGGCTGCAGCCTCGTCACCGATTTCAACTTCATCTGGGTTTTCAAAGATTTCGTCTAAATCGATCTCTTCTTCAGCTTCTTCTTCTGCATAACGGTCGCTCTCACGTTTACTTAGGTCTTCACCTTTAGCTTGACGCTCAGCTTCGTCTTCAGAACGAGCAACATTTATAGTCACACTAGCTTCAACTTCTGCATGAAGCATGATCATTACTGAATGCAGACCAATGGTTTTAATTGGAATGTTAAGTTGAACTTGGTTTTTAGCAACTGAGAAGCCGCCTTGATCAAGAGTTTCAGCAATATCGCGTGTTGATACTGAACCGTATAATTGACCAGTTTCACCAGCAGAGCGGATGATGATATAGCTGTTGCCATCAAGTTTTGAGGCAACGCCAGCTGCTTCTTCTTTACGCTCAAGGTTACGGGCTTCTAATTGAGCACGTTCAGCTTCAAAGCGTGCTAAATTTTCCGCATTCGCACGAAGTGCTTTGCCTTGTGGTAAAAGGTAGTTACGAGCAAAGCCATCTTTAACTTTTACAGTGTCGCCCATTTGGCCAAGACGCGGAATGCGTTCTAATAGAATTACTTTCATCAGTTTTATCCTTTTCTAATGTTAAACTTTGGGATTTGGTTGGCGGTATCGCCAATTAAAGAAGGTTTCTCCCATGCCAATTAAGGCAAGTATGAAGAGGGGGAAGCCAAATACGAGAGCCGAAATGTATATGCCTATGAGCAGCGGCAATCTATAAGATTTTCCGCGCGTCATTGCATGTGCAAAGGCTAGTGCCACAAGGGCAAATGCCATTAATAGGCTGCCTGCAAATGTTGCTGAGATTTGCCCAAAAATTTCTTGGCTCATTGAAATGGCGAATACAACTAAAACAAGCGGGATAGCGACTTGAGGCAAGCCTGCTGCATAGGGAATGTCGTCTTGTGGGCGTAGCATCATTTTGCTAGAGCGGGTAATTTTAGCTGCGATATGCAGGTTAATCACAAACATCAAGAGCCAAAAAGCTGGCATAGTATAGGGCAAGAGCCTTGCATAAAACATAGAGAGCTTTTGGATGTTTTGATCCAATTC
>CAKMZG010000013.1:6798-10295 GCA_929200335.1 uncultured Alphaproteobacteria bacterium
ATATTAATCGTATTAGTGTCAATTAAAGTGCGATAGACTTGCTCAATTAATTGAGCCACATCATGGATGTTGAAATTTGTTATATAGCCAGTTATGCAAAAAGCTGCCGCTAGATAGAGCGCCAAGCGAAATAGTAGTTGGGAAAGTGGATACCACTCTTCAATGCCATTATCATCACGGCAAAGCCCGGCCATGTGCGCTGCCCAAGTGGCGGGTGCAAGGGTAAGCAAAATTGCAATACCTGCATGCATTGGCGATGAGAATATGGCTAATAAAAGTGCAGTAACAACAGAGGCGGTGATAGCAGAAGCAGTGCCCCAGCCTAGACCAGCAATTAAAACAGCAAGAGGAGAGAATAAGAACAGTGGCATGGCAAGCGGTGTGCCAGCATTGGCGCCTATGGCCATTAATGTTGTGGCTAAGCCAGCAATTATACCTATTAAAAGGCTGGAACCCGTGTTTGGGTTTTTACTATTCATCATTTTCGCGCTGTCCTGTCGGTTTATCCGATACAGTTAGAGATTAGCTTCTTGGCAAATCCCAACAATGTTAAATTTTTAGTTTTCAATCTTCGGTTTAGTTTGGTTTAAGGTGGCATGAATAGCCACCTTAAAAATCATGTTCCACTTATTAGATGTGGAAAAAAACTAGTCGATTACATAAGCGATTAGGCCAAGGTAACGAGCGCGTTTGATAGCTTTAGCTAGCTCACGTTGTTTCTTTTGGCTTACAGCTGTAATGCGAGATGGTACGATTTTACCACGCTCAGAAATGTAGCGTTGTAGTAATTTTACATCTTTATAATCAATTTTCGGTGCATTATCGCCAGTGAATGGGCAAGTTTTGCGGCGACGTTGAAATGGGCGACGTGAATTTTCAGCCATGATTATGCCCCCTCTGATTTAGAATTAGATTTTTCTTCACGGTTACCGCGTGGTGGGCGGTCATTACGATCGCCACGATCACCGCGACGATCGTCACGGTCAGATTTGCGCATCATTGCTGATGGGCCATCTTCGTGTTCTTCAACGCGAATAGTCATGTAACGAATTACGTCTTCATGGATGCGCATTTGGCGCTCCATTTCAAAGAGTGCGCCTGCAGGTGCAGAAACATTCAATAAAGCGTAATGTGCTTTACGGTTTTTTGCGATTTTGTATGGAAGTGTTTTTAAACCCCATTGTTCAACTTTTTCAACTGAACCGCCGTTGGTTTTTAAAACTTCTTTCCAATGATCTGTTAGCGCTTCCATCTGCTGTGCAGAAATGTCTTGGCGCGCTAAAAAGATGTGCTCATATAATGCCATGATTAGCCTTTCCAATTTATGTTCTCATCCAGCGCAAAGCCCCTGCGACGCTTTTCAAATACCCAGATGGGTGGGAAAGGCGTGTTCGGAAGACAGTCGAGAGCGGAGACACGGGAAGGCGAATGCTTATCATTCTGGAAATTAACACCTTATCAATTAAGATAAGATATTAAATCCTCTTCCGTTCAGCCACCAGCTGGAAGTCGAACGTTTGTTAAATGTATGTATTTGGGTATACCAGATACACACTCGGGCGTTATAGCGTTAAAATAGGGGATTGCAAGCATTTTGTTTGAAATTTGTAGGCTTTTGGTGCTATGCGCATCGTATTGATATTCAAATAAGGAAAAAATTATGAAATTAGCAGTGGTTTTTCCAGGGCAAGGCAGTCAAACCGTCGGTATGGGTAAGGCATTATATGATGCTTATGTAGAGGCGCGTGCCGTGTTTGAAGAGGTTGATGAGGCTTTGGGTGAAAAGTTATCTTCCACAATCTTTGAAGGGCCTGAAGAGACATTGACCCTTACAGCGAATGCACAGCCCGCTTTAATGGCCGTTAGCCTTGCCGCTTTTCGCGCTTTAGAAGCTGAAGGCTTTTCATTGGATAAGGCAAGTTATGTTGCTGGGCACTCATTGGGCGAATATTCGGCATTGGCTGCAGCGGGTGTTTATTCAATAGCAGATACGGCTCGTCTTTTGCGCATTCGAGGTGAAGCCATGCAAGCGGCAGCGCCTGTTGGTGTTGGTGCCATGGCTGCTATTATCGGTCTTGAATTTGATCAAGTGGAACAAATTTGTGCAGATGCTTGCAACGAACAAGGTCATGTGCAGATTGCCAATGATAATGGTGGTGGGCAGGTTGTAATTTCTGGTGATGCGGAAAATGTAAAGGCTGCTGCTGATGCAGCATCACAGGCAGGAGCAAAACGTGCTCTAATGTTACCTGTATCTGCACCCTTTCATTCAACTCTTATGCAATCAGCTGCCGATAAAATGGCCGAGGCCTTAGCTGAAGTTGCTCCGCAGTCGCCTAAAGTGCCATTGATTGCGAATGTTTTGGCGGCTCCTGTATCTGATCCTGCAGCTATTCAAAATCATTTGGTTGAACAGGTTTGTGGTCGTGTTCGCTGGCGTGAATCAGTAGAATTCATGGCAAAGGAAGGTGTTGAGCTTGCTATGGAAGTAGGTTCAGGCAAGGTTTTAACAGGGCTTGCGCGCCGCATTGCTCGTGATATTAAAGGCGTGTCTGTAGGTGCGCCTGATGATGTTAAAGCTGCATTAGAGTTGCTTGCTTAATATTGGTAAGTCTATTTAGAGAAAAATGAAATTGTAGCGTGTGATGCGCTTTGTGCTGAAAGTGGCACTAAAATGGAGATATATATGTTTGATTTGACTGGTAAAAAAGCATTCGTGACTGGTGCATCTGGTGGAATTGGTGAAGCCATTGCCCGTACCCTTCATGGGTTAGGTGCGACCGTTGGACTTCATGGTACGCGTAAAGAAAAGCTTGAGGCATTGGCTGCTGATTTGGGTGGGAATACAAAAATTTTTCCAGCTAACCTGAGCAATCGCGATGAAGTTACAGGCTTGATGGCGAAAGTTGAAGAAGAGATGGAAGGCTTGGATATTTTGGTTAATAACGCAGGTATCACCCGCGATGGCCTTTTTGTACGCATGTCTGATGAAGATTGGGATGCGGTGTTAAATGTTAACTTAACGGCGGCATTTCAATTAACCCGTGATGCAGCTTATCCTATGATGCGCCGTAAAAATGGTCGCATTATTAATATTACTTCGATCGTTGGTGTAACGGGTAATCCTGGTCAAGGCAATTATTGTGCTTCAAAAGCAGGCATAATTGGGATGTCAAAATCTTTGGCTGCTGAAATTGCTAGCCGTGGTGTAACAGTAAATTGCATTGCACCTGGTTTTATTAAAACACCTATGACTGATGCGCTTAATGATAAGCAAAAAGATACAATTTTATCAGCTGTGCCAGCTAAACGCCTAGGCACTGGCGAGGAGATTGCTTCTGCTGTTGCTTATCTTGCAAGTGATGAAGCCGCCTATGTAACGGGGCAAACGCTGCATGTTAACGGCGGCATGGCAATGATTTAAGCTTTAGGCTGCAAATCATCAAGTTTTGTAGGAATTTAGCGATATTTTTGACAAACTTAGCTTTTCTACCTTG
>CAKMZG010000013.1:10305-21524 GCA_929200335.1 uncultured Alphaproteobacteria bacterium
GGACAGTTTTTAGCTAGATGTATCTTGAAATTGAATAAAGAAATGATTCATTCTTTGTTCAAAACATAGATTTACTTGAAAAAATGGCGTTGGGTTATTACCTAAGGCTTATGAATAACCTGAAGTTAAGGAAAGCAAAATGAGCGATACCGCAGAACGCGTAAAAAAAATTGTTATTGAGCATCTTGGATGTGACGCTGATAAAGTAGTTGAAGCTGCTAGCTTTATTGATGATCTTGGTGCTGATAGTCTTGATACTGTTGAGCTAGTTATGGCATTCGAAGAAGAGTTTGCAGTAGAAATTCCAGATGATGCAGCTGAAACTATTCTTACTGTTGGTGACGCAGTTAGCTTCTTGGATAAAGCAAAAGCTTAACTTATTTGATTGTCAAATAAGTTTAGTCTGACTTATAGTATTAAAAAGCTCGGTTTATTTCCGAGCTTTTTTTATTTCTGCTGGTGAAGCTCTATTAAAGATTATTTTATTTAGTTTTAATTTTAGATATAATTGCTTAAGAATCACCATAATTCCTGCATATCACAAGGATAAAAAGGAATAGGTAGAGCATATGGCAAAAGCCTATCATTGAATGATGGAGAATAAGAATGCGTCGTGTTGTTGTTACTGGTATTGGGATGGTGTCCCCACTTGCAAATGGAGCAGAGGAAACTTGGTCTCGAATTTTGCAAGGTAAAACAGCTGCAAAAGCAATCACCTCTTTTGAAACGGATGATCTGGCAGCAAAAATTGCATGTCAAATTCCAATAGGTGATGGTACTGATGGTACCTTTAATGCTGATGATTGGATGGAGGCAAAAGAGCAACGCAAGGTTGATCCTTTTATTGTCTATGCGGTTGCTGCTGCAACTCAAGCCCTTGATGATGCCGATTGGCATCCAAGTGAGCCTGAAGATCAAAATCGCTCAGGGGTTTTAATTGGTTCTGGTATTGGTGGATTACAAGGCATTGAACAGACCGCTCTATTGATGGCTGAGCGTGGCCCACGTCGTGTTAGCCCGTTTTTCATTCCTGGCCGTTTGATTAATCTAGCTTCAGGTCATGTTTCTATTCAACATGGGCTAAAAGGCCCCAACCATTCGGTTGTAACTGCTTGCTCAACGGGCGCCCATGCCATTGGCGATGCCAGCCGCATGATCATGTTAGGGGATGCTGATGTTATGGTTGCTGGTGGTGCAGAAAGCCCTGTTTGTCGTATTTCTCTAGCTGGATTTGCAGCATGCAAGGCGCTTTCTACAGATTATAACGATGCGCCAGAAAAAGCCTCACGCCCCTATGATAAAGACCGTGATGGTTTTGTCATGGGCGAGGGTGCTGGTACGGTTGTTTTGGAAGAATATGAGCATGCTAAGGCACGCGGCGCTAAAATTTACGCCGAAGTTGTAGGCTATGGCATGTCTGGTGATGCTTATCATATCACTGCGCCAAGCGAAGATGGTGATGGCGCTTTCCGCTGCATGACGGCTGCATTGAAGAACTCAGGGCTTCAAGCTAGTGATTTGGATTATGTAAATGCCCATGGCACATCCACCATGGCTGATACCATCGAATTGGGCGCGGTTGAGCGCCTTGTGGGTGATCATGCAGATAATATGGCTATGTCATCAACCAAATCTGCCATTGGCCACCTTTTGGGTGCAGCTGGTGCGGTAGAAGCTATATTTTCTTTATTGGCTATTCGTGACAATAAAGTGCCTCCGACATTGAATTTAGATAATCCTGCTGTTGAAACTAAAATTGATTTAGTGCCTCATAAAGCACAAGATCGTCATGTTAATGTGGCTCTTTCTAATTCGTTTGGATTTGGCGGCACTAATGCATCATTGATTTTCAAAGCTGTTGAGTAAACTATTGGCTCGCAGCTTTTATTTGTGTTTTTTAAGATTTACATTATCCTATAATTCAGATGATAGGATAAATTTTTCATGTGAAATGGATATCTAGCTCACATTATGAGTTTCCATTATAGTAAGGTGAATTTTTTTGGGTAACAAGAAAAATAGATTAAATGTATCGCCACTACAAACAAAGCGTTTTCGTTTAGGGCGCAGTGATGGTCTCGAGCCTGAAGAAGTTCCAGCCCCACCTGGGGCTATCCGTTCTCGTGTTGCAAGAAGCGGCTGGGTTGTATTTTTAAATTTTATTTTTACCTGCATCATGTTGGGCTTACTTTTAGGCCTTGTTTTATTTGCATTTGGCAAGGCGGAGTTCACTAAACCCGGCCCCTTATTAGGTAAGCAGGTGGTGAGCATTAAAAAGGGTTCGTCGCTTTCTAGCATTTCAACTGTTCTGCACCAGAAAGGTATTATTTCAGATTCAACCATATTTAAAATTGGCGTACGTTTTTATCGTAATCAATCTAAATTGTCTGCTGGTGAATATCGCTTTGAACCTAATGTGTCTATGCAAGAGGTGATGGATATTCTTGCAGAAGGCAAGGCTATTACCCATTCAGTTTCATTCCCTGAAGGCTTTACAATTTATCAAATTGCGAAACGCCTTGAAGCCAATGAAATTTTGAAAGGCGATATGCCCAGAGTACTAAAAGAAGGCTCGCTACTGCCTGATACCTATATATTCGAACGCGGTGCAACCCGCGCTGAAATGGTAGAGCGCATGAGAACAGCACAAAATAAGCTTTTGGCTGATTTATGGGAAAAGCGTGATCCTGATTTACCCTTAACTTCACCGGAAGAGCTGGTTATATTGGCATCTATCGTTGAAAAAGAAACTGGTATTGCTAGTGAGCGCCCAAGGGTTGCTTCTGTATTTGTTAACCGTTTGCGCAAAAAAATGCGTTTGCAATCTGATCCTACCATTATTTACGGGTTATTTGGCGGCGTTGGCAAACCTAAAGGTCGACCAATTTACAAATCAGATATTGAAAAGAAAACTCCATATAACACCTATCATATTGATGGTTTGCCGCCTACGCCTATTGCAAATCCTGGACGAGAATCATTAAAGGCTGTCGCTAATCCATTAAAAACAGAAGATATTTTCTTTGTGGCTGATGGCACAGGTGGTCATGTGTTTGCAAAAACATTAAAAGAGCATAATAATAATGTTGCTAATTGGCGAAAACTGGAAAAGAAAAAGGCGGCTGAAAAAAAGAAAAAGGAAGCTGAAGAAGCTAAACCAGCTGCGCAGTAAATAAAGCCGACCGCGCAGTAAATGACATGTTGAATGCAGGCAACTTGACTATAGAAATGAGGTTTGAATGGCCTTTCAAAGCATGACTGGGTTTTCTCAAATAAAATCCAGCGAAGATCAATATGATATTGAGATTGAATTGCGCTCTGTTAATGGCAAGGGCTTGGATATACGCTTTCGCTTGCCTCAAGACTATTCATTCCTTGAACAGGCTTTGCGCAAGATGCTTAGCGAAAAAATTCAACGCGGTTCCATTCAAGCGAGTATTAATTTAGTTGCAGGCGCAGAAGAGAGCAAACCCTTCATTGATCAGGCTATTTTGCAAAATTATGTTCATAAAGCCTCTGACATTGCCAAGGCGCATGATTTAGAGGCGCCGCGTGTTGAAGCGCTTATGGCATTGCCTGGGGTGATTCAATTTAACACCGAAGGCTTAGCTGGTGATGAGATCGCGTGTAAGGCCATTGAGGCTAACATTAAGCAGTGTTTTGAAAAAGCAATTGATGCTCTGGTGCAATCACGCGCCAGCGAAGGTAGGGGGTTGATCGCCCTTTTCAAAAAACAAATTACACGCATGGATGAGCTTGTTATTGCTGCATCAAAGGATGATAGTTTGCAAGCTGATGTGATGCATGAGCGCTTACAAAAGCAACTGGCATTATTAGATGGTGATGGCAGTTCGGATAAGAATTTGGATGGCGATAGACTTTATCAAGAAGTTGCTATTTTAATTAATCGTGCAGATGTAAAAGAAGAGTTGGATCGTTTGAAAGCTCATATTAAAGCAATTCAAGGGCTTCTATCAAAAAGCGATGAGGCCGCTATTGGCAAAAAGCTGGATTTTTTAGCGCAGGAATTAAACCGTGAAGCCAATACACTTTGTTCAAAATCTATCAGCCCTTCTCTAAGCGCAATTGGGGTGGATTTAAAAACCACCATTGATCAATTTCGCGAGCAGGTGCAAAATTTACAATAAGCTATATTAGTTCAGACTGTATGCAGCTTAAACTTAGAGATAACGGAATAGAATATGCAAGAACCAGATAGACGCGGATTAATGTTAGTGCTTTCTTCTCCATCAGGAGCAGGTAAATCTACAATAGCAAGAAACCTATTGGATAAAGAACGAGATATGTCTTTATCTGTATCGCTCACTACTCGCGCAAAGCGTGGCAGCGAGATTGATGGCACCCATTATCATTTTGTTTCGGAGAGCGAATTTCTACGTTATCAAGCAAATGATGGGCTCTTGGAATGGGCAGAGGTGCATGGTAATTATTATGGCACACCCCGCGATCCTGCTGAACAAGCCATGCGTCAAGGTAAGGATATGCTGTTTGATATTGATTGGCAGGGGGCGCTTCAATTGTTTGAAAAAGCGCGCGCTGATGTGGTGAGTATTTTTATCTTGCCGCCTTCTATGGCAGAGTTGAAGTCACGCCTTGAACGCCGCGCAGAAGATGCTCCAGAGGTAATTGCTAAACGTTTGGAAAACTCACGCCTTGAAATGGAACATTGGAAAGAATATGATTATGTCGTCGTTAATGAGGATTTAGATAAGGCTTTCCAAGAGGTGCGCTCTATTTTAATTGCGGAGCGTCTGCGGCGTGAGCGTCGGCCTGGTCTAGTAAATTTTGTTGATGGGCTATTAAAAATCCCGAAAAATTAAAGGCTATTCGCCAGCATAATAAATTCTTCTAAGCTAAGATTTTCTGCACGTCTATCGCCCTCAATTCCTGCTTTTTCTAGAAGCTCAGCCCCCCCAATAGGCTTTAAGCTTTGGCGTAGCATTTTTCGCCTCTGGCCAAAGGCAGATTTAGTAATGGTTTCTAATTTACTTAATTCGCAAGGAATTGGTGTTGTTTTTGGCACAAGATGCACCACAGATGAAGTTACCTTAGGTGGTGGCGTGAAAGCTTGAGGAGAGAGGTTAAATAGAATTTGCGCCTCTGTACGTAGGCTGCACAGCACACCTAAGCGCCCGTAGTGCTTGTCGCCAACTTTTGCACAAATGCGCTCAGCAACCTCTTTTTGGAACATTAAAGTCATGCTGAGTAAGCGCTCAGGCCATGGCTCGTGACCTAACCAATTGGTGAGCAGAGGCGTTGCTACATTATAAGGCAAATTTGCTACGATTTTAAAGTCACCTTCAATTTCTTCATAAGGGTTAAACTCCAGTGCATCGCCTTCAATGATGGTTAAACGATCGGGATAGTGAGCTGCAATTTCTTGCAAGGCTGGCAGGCAACGCTCATCACGCTCTACGACCACTAATTTTTGTGCGCCATTAGCAAGCAATGCGCGGGTAAGTCCGCCAGGGCCTGGGCCAATTTCCAAAACGGTGCACTTATCAAAGGGGGCTGCATTTTTTGCAATTTTCTGGGTAATATTCAGATCAAGCAAGAAGTTTTGTCCTAATGCTTTTTTTGCATCTAGCCCATGGGTGGCAATAACGTCGCTAAGTTTTGGCAGGCCATCAATTGCACTCATGTTCCGCTCTTCTTCTTATTTTCTGCCAATTGATGTGCTAAGCGAATGGCTTCAATTAGGCTATCAGGTCTAGCTTTTCCAGTCCCTGCTATATCATAGGCTGTGCCGTGGTCTGGTGATGTTCTGATAAACGGCAAACCAAGAGTGACATTAACGCCCTCATCAAAGGCAAGGGTTTTTGCAGGGATTAAAGCTTGATCGTGATACATGCAAATGGCCACATCATAGGCTTCTCTGGCACGTTTATGAAACATTGTATCAGCAGGCAGTGGCCCTAAAACGTGGTGTCCCATGGCTTTCAATTTATGAACAGCAGGCTGTATCACTTCAATCTCTTCCATGCCCATGGAGCCTTCTTCGCCCGCATGGGGGTTAAGGCCAGCAAAGGCAAGGCGTGGTTGTGATATGCCAAATTTATGACGCATATCTTCTATGATGGTGAGGGCTGTTTCTACGATTAAATCTTGATCGATCTGAGCCATAACCTGACAAAGAGGAATATGAATTGTTAAGGGAACAGCCTTTAATGCCTCACTTGCAAGCATCATGACAGGTGGGCGGGTTTTATGTCCATGATATTGGCAAAGATGGGCTAAGAACTCCGTATGGCCTGGAAATTTAAATCCAGCATCATAGAGCGACTTCTTATGAATAGGGCAGGTAACAAGAGCATCAGCTTGCCCATCTAGGCAATGGGTAACCCCCAGCTCAATGGCTTCACAAACAGATACTGCATCGCTGGCATTAGGGCAGGCAGGTTGACTTATGAAATTTTGTGTAAGCTGAACATAGGGCAAAGCTTGCTTGAATTTTTCAGCTGTCTCATTTGGTGAAGTTGGCGAAAGAGATATTTTTAAACCTAAATGTTTCGCGCGCTGTTCTAAATGCTCTCTATCTCCAATTATATAAAATGGAGGAAGAGATAACGCCTCGCGCATAGTATAGGCAGATAAAGCAATATCTGCCCCTATGCCTGCGGGATCACCAATGCTGATTGCAATCGCCATAGGTCTTTATCACTAGCGGTTAATTTTTGCAGCGCTTTTTAATTCTGCAAGGTATTTTTTACTGAGTTTTGCAGCTGATGAATTTTTACGTAAATCGTCCATGAAGCTTAATACAGCCGCTTTATCATCAGATACTGTGCGGGCGCTACAAACTGCGATAAATTCTACTCCGCGATCAGTAACTTTAATGGGGGTTGTGCCGCCTTCGGATGTGCTTTCAACTGCTTTGCGCCATGTATCAGGAATTTCAGGTGCTAATTTACGACCGATATAGCGTACACTCACATCCAAGGTGCCAACAGCAAGCTGTTTGGTATTTTTGCAATTTTGGAATTTTTTACGAAAAGCATTCGCTTCTCTTTTGCGTTTAGCAAGGCGAGAGCGTTTTTTTGCAGGAACTACAAAAATCACTTGCTGTAGAAAATATTCTTGCGTGCTAGGTTTTGGTTTGCCGCTTGTGCGCAGATCGCGCAAGATTTTGTCTTGTGATACGTTGGCACGCTCTTTTTTTGCTTTAGCAGCCACAACACGAGGCCAAGCCATTTGGGCGCGAATATAGGCTTTGAATTCGCTAGTAGCAACACCTGATTTGGTAAGTGCTGCATTCAACTTACTAACAGTCAAGCGGTTATTCTTTGCAAATTTAGCATAGGCTTGATTAACTTCGCTTTGACTGGGTAGAACGCCTAAGCGCTTAGCTTCTTGCAGCTTAATGGTGTCGTCAATTAATTCATTAATAGCATTTGAGCGTCCGCTACGCTGTTTACGTAGTCGTAATAGAGCAGAACGTTTTTTGATGGTTTGAGAACTTATGGTTTGACCATTCACAGACAGAGCATGCGCAAAGCTTACTACAGCCATATTAAGAGGTAATGCCAAGGTAAAGCAGACAAGCATGCTAAGAACTGCTTGGCTTATGCTTTTCGATTCATTTGTTTGTTTTAACATGGGTCTATCCGTATCTAATTAGCACTTTTTATGACTTGCAATGACTTTATCATAGTAACGTTTAATATGGCAAAACAAAGGTATTCAACACTTCGTGCATTTGTTGCCTCAATCTATGAGCAAGCTACCTAGTCAATGCTTTGAGATGATTCTAGTGTTCCTAAAGTTCTAAAGTTTATGCTAAAGAAAATTGAACGATCAATTTCACCATCAGAATAGGCAGGGTAAGACTGCGACAAAGCTAAATTGAAGGAGAAGCAATCATTTAGGTATTCAATGCCCAATTTATCACTGATCATCTCACTTTCGCGGATATCATAAGCTAAGGCACCAAATAAACGCCATTCATCAGTAATGTTCACCGAAAGTTTAGCATTAACCTGATGACGATCTTTTTCAAATTGACGGTTGGTGCTTTGATCAATGAAGGCATAGCCAATTGCGCCGCTATAATCACTGCCTCTAAAAGCTAATTCGCTTTCAAATCTGCGAACATCAAAATTTTTCTCATCAAAACGGCCACGGTTGTTAACTGACCAGCCGGCACCTGTATCCATATTTAACATAGCAACATAATCAGAAACATCAGTTTCTAAGCCATTAGAGCCACCACTTAAAACCAAGTCGTTCTTGGTATAAGGGTTATCACCCGATAAATGGTAGGATTGGCCAATCAAAGCGTTAAGATTTAAACCGTTATCAAAAGTTCCACTATAGCGCAAACCAACATTTGCTCTAGTGCCGCTTTCGATGCGGTCATAACCGGAGAACTTACTTGGTGAGAATAGGTTTGTGGCATCAAAGACTAAGCTTTGTGAATCTTCATTGGGTAGAATTCTTTTATATGCCAAATCAGGGCGTAATAAGATTTGTCCAATAGGTTCAATCACATGGCGAGCATTAGCCGTCGTTGCTAATATCGGCCAGCGCATTTCTAGCCCAACGGTTGGCATATAGCGAAAGGCACTGCCGTCATTTTGAAAATCAGAAGGTTCAATTTGGTTAGAGGCTAATTGACCTTCATTATCCAACCAAATGCCATCTCCACGGAGTGAGGCAAAAGGTGTAAAGCTCATACCAACGGTATTTGTATAGGTACTTTTCCAATGCAGATCGAAGGTGGCTCGGTTATAATTACCCTCAACGCCTGCCTGAATATTGTCAGAAAGATCTACTTTTTCACGTGTGAGGCTTGTTACATTAACATCTAAACCTAATTCACCACCTGCAATCGGATTACTTGCAATGGTGTTATAGTCAAATGAAGGATGAACCAAAGCTTGCCGCTCTTGTAAATTTTGGTTTGATTCTTGAACGATAAAGCGATAAGCGGATAAATCAAAATAACTGCGTTTATCCAAGCCTTTAAGATAAATATTTGATGTTATATTCGTGTTTGAGTAGTTGCCAATGTCATAAGTTCTTGAAAAGGTCCGATCACTTTGCCCCATGACATCCCAGCCAAATGACCATTTTGGGTTGATATGGAATTTGCCAGTTGAGGCAATCATACCACGGTTTTCATTGTTGCGGTCTTCTGAGCCTGTAGTAAATGCCTCAGGATCTAATTGGTGTATGCCGGCAATTTTGAGCGTATAGGTTCCGTTTTCAAGACGGTGGCGCCATTCAGCTTCACCTAAAAAGCCTTGTCGACTGTAACCGTGAGCAGTAACAGTTAAATCATAATTTGGTGCCAGAGCGAAATAATAGGGAACACCTAAATGGAAACCTCGCTTTGTGTCTTGAGAAAATTTCGGACGCAAAAAACCTGATTTTTTCTTCGATGATGGGGAGGCGTGTTGAAAAACATCTAGATAAGCAATGGGTTTACCAAATAATTCAAATGTAGCTTTTTCATAGCGCACTGTATTAGTCACGCCATCTAAAATTACTTTTTTTGCCTTTACTTGCCAAAATGGCGGCTTTTCAGGGTTTTCTGCACAGGGTTTGCATGCTGTATAGGCACCCTGCGTGAAAATGGTTTTTTCACCCGCCACACGTTCGGCATGTTCGGCGGAAAATCTCGTATCATCAGGGGTCTCAATGCGTAGTGAATTAATGAAGCCATCTTTGAAATCTTCTGTGACATCAATTTTATCAGCAAATATTTTATGGCCATTGGGCTCAGTAATAATGACTTTTCCAGAGGCTATAAGACGGCCTGATTTCTGATTGTAGGTAATTTTATTGGCGATCATTTGATAGCCATCGTAATCAACTTGAACATTGCCTTCAGCAGAGACCGTTTCTTGATCATTATCATAGACCAAAACATCTGACTGGATAAACATTTGAGCGTCAGGAGAGGCTTTAACTTGATCTGTGAGGCGATCTTCTATGCTTTGGGCATGTGCATAGGATGCAATAAACGCCGTATTTAATGCGCTCATACATACCGTCGAAGCTAAAATTGCTATCCGTAGTTTACTATTCATTGTCTTCCCAAACTCAAACACATTGGTTTTTAGTCAATACACATTTCTTGCATTAAGCAAGCATCCCAAATTTTCGATTAACCATCCTCTTGATACAACAAGAACGTTGATCCGCACAAAATAGCAATGATCGTCGGTGTCCATGCAGACGCAAAAGGCGATATAATTCCATTATTCCCAAAAGCCAATATTAACTCCGATAGAATAAATAAAGCAAAACCGCAAGTGATTCCAACTAAAATCATGCGTCCAATTTGTCCGAATCGTACAAATTTTAATGAAACAGTTGCTGCAATAAGAACCATTGCAATGAAAAGAGCAGGTCTCAAGAGCAAGGTTTGATAGTGCACAGAAAATGTATGGATCTTAAAGTTGGTCACTTTATTGTTTTCTATATAGGTTGGCAATTGCCAAAAATGCAACTCAGAAGGTTGCGAGGCATTTTCTTGAAGGTTTTGTTCACTTAAGCTAGTTTCCACCGTCATAGATGCGTTTTGAATGGAAGGCTTACCTACTTTAAATTGGGTAGCATTGGTAAGTTCCCAAATATTCTTTTTATTCTGGCCATCAATGCTCTTTAAGCTTTTGAATTTCGCTCTGAGTGCATCAATGCGATAATTAATTGTACCATCATTATGGAAATAAATGAAAACCGCATTGGTTAGATCCTTGCCTTCATTTTGTGCTGCCGTCGCACTAATAACAGAGCCACCCTTAGCGCCACCATCATCACTAATCCAAAAGGCTTGTTTTTGGTTTGTTTGCTTTTTACCATTTGCAATTAAGAGCTCAGTTTTTAAGGCCTTGCTCTTTTGGTTGAATTTAACGGACATGGGGTTATAGACCGTACTTGATAGTATTCCCAATAGGGCCGCGCAAATGCAGATAGGTAATAAAAATTGCCAAGCAGAAACACCGGCAGCGCGTGCGATTACTAATTCTAATTTGCGATTCAGCAATATTAGTGTTGCGATGCTGCCAAATAAAATGGCAAAAGGCATGGCGCGTTCTGAAAATCCGGGCGCATTGTAAAATGCTAATAGCATAGACATCCATAGGGTTTGGTGAGGGTTGCTGGCACCTCTGCGCATGTTTTCGATAAAATCCACTGCAAATATCAGCAGAAATATTAAGACAAAAATTGCTAAAACATTTACGATAAATTTT
>CAKMZG010000013.1:21534-23149 GCA_929200335.1 uncultured Alphaproteobacteria bacterium
GTTCTACCTATCATGATGAACCTCTTAAGTTTTGACGAATAAATTTATGATAGGCAAGTTGGATGCGTACGGATAGTTTACTTATTTGACTGGTCATGTCTGAAATTTTTAACGAAATGGCTTTTGGTAAGCGCAATTGCTTGTCGCTAATTAAAGATAAACTAGCAAAAAAAATACCGCTTAAGGGTATAATATAAACCATAATAATACCGATTGAGCTACTTTTTGATAAAGAGTGCATTGAAAAACCAAGCGCACGTAACCCACATGAAATCAGGGCAGCTGTTAAAATTGCATGTCCATAGGTTTGACGAGTTGAACGTGCTTGCCCAGCAAAGGAAAGAACAATCATTACAAACATGAAGGGGTAGAGAACTGATGAAAACCGTTCATGAAGTTCTGCTGTAAATTTACCCGGTGTTTTTTGATAAAAATAATTATTTGGGTCAGGGTTGAATAATTCCCACATGGTCATTTCAGATGGTCTGAAATTAAACTTGGTGGCTGAACCGGTAAAACTCGATAAGTCAAAGGCGTATGAATTAAAATTAATGATGCTTACATTGCCTTTTTCAAGATCCTTACGATGAATTTCGCCATTTTCTAATATTAAATAGGCCTCACCATTATTTTTAACGATTGAGCCGCGGCGCGCAAAATATAAAAATGAAACGTCTTTTTCGCGCTCATCTTTTACCACGATGCCTTCTAGGGTGCCGCCAGGTGCACGATTAGCAATATGAAACGTTATGTTTTTACTAATTTTAGAAAACTGACCTGCGCGCGCTACAACAGAAATTACATCCGCGCTAATAGCGGCTTTTTGGGTACGTAAATCGCGAAGAGTTGAGGGACCCACTAGAAAACTAATCAGACCCACAAAAATGGCTGTTAAGGTGGCGAGTAATATAAATGGCTTATACACAGTCCATGGCGAAGCACCAGAGGCATTAATAATAACCAATTCACTGTCATTATTTAAACTGTTAATGGTATATATTGTGGCTATGAGTAACCCGATGGGTAATACGGCGGCCAATAAAATGGGTATTGCTAGGCTAGTAACATATAAAAACAATAAGACGCTTTGTCCCTTGCTGGCAATAATATCAAGACCTTGAAAAGCTTTTACAACCCACACGACTCCTACCAACGCACAGCTAACCATCAGCATGGCGAAGAGCCCGCGGGCAAAAATGTTTCTTTCAATGCGATTGAGCGTCATTATGTTCAACCTTCTCAAGCTGGTATTTATGATGTCCAGCGATTTTAAGTATACTCTAGTGTGAAGTGGCTAAAAAGAAGAAAATAAAGAGAGTCAATAAATGGTTAATAAATTAACAATCTAAATCTGAAGACCTAAGCCCTATTGTATGATTGCTAAAGACTGTTATGTTAGAACAGTTTTTTAATCAGAGTGTTCAATTAACCCCAATTGTGGAGTGATTATGTCAGTAAACCTAAAAATTTCAATTCAAACTTTAAAATCAGTAACCAAAGGAAGCTTAGTTCTTCTTTGTGATGATGCTCTAAAATTTGCCCCATCAGCAAGCGAGTATCAAGATCATAAGGGCTTGAAGCGCGCTATGAAAGTCGCAAATTTTAAAGGTGGTTT
>CAKMZG010000014.1:0-6651 GCA_929200335.1 uncultured Alphaproteobacteria bacterium
TTGCTTCATGCGTTGGAACCAAGTGGATTTTCCTTGCTGCTTTGGTTCTTCGGCGCCGTCATCTTTTGATTTAACAACAATGCCGCTGTCTTGGCCGCTGTTTTGGCCGCTGTTTTGAATTGGCTTTACAGGCTCTGGTGCAGGGTCTACTTCTGGTTCTGGTTCTGGTTCTGGTTCTGGTTCTGGTTCTGGCTTAGGCTCTTTTTCAGTTTTGGGGGTTTCTTCTATTGCCTGTTCCGCAATTTCTTCAACGGGTTCAGGCTCAACCCTTAATGTTGAACCGATGAAAGGTTCTTGATTAGATTTTGGGCTAGGCTCAGGTATATTTTCTTCCTCAGCCTCTAAAACTTCTTCAACAGGTTCTTCTTGAATAAGCTCTTGCGGTTCTGGTTCCTGTTCGGTTACTTCTTCAAGTACTGGTTCAGGTGTTCGTTCGGGCTCTGGTTCGGGTGTCACTTCAAAGGAAGCTTCTGCTTCCATTGGCGCTTCAATCTCGGCAAGCCCAGTTTCACCAGAACCAGTTTCAATAACTGTTGTCTCAACAGATGTTGCCTCAATAGGTGTTGCCTCAATAAGTGCCTCCGCCTCAACCGACGCTTCCACTTCAAGAGGTTCTTCTTGTTTTTTACCAAAACTGAAAATGCGTTTTAATAGACCTGGTTTTTTCATGCTGCAATTTGCCCTTTGAATTCAGCAATCAATGCTTTGTCGTTAAAATTAGATATTGAAAGTTTTAAAATATTTTGCCTGCTCACTTGTTCGCTTACGGCTTTGTCAAAATTTATTTCAACAAGGGTGAAATCTTCGCTACGCCCAAGGGCAATGCCATCATTAATGATGCGCTCAAGCAAGATATTTTGTGTGCTACCCACCTGTGTTTTTAAATGCTGGTGATGATGTTGATCACCCAATTCGCGCAAGATTTTTGCCCGTGCTTTCACGATATCGCGGGGCAATTGAGGCATTTTAGCAGCTGGTGTGCTTTCACGGGGCGAAAATGGGAAAACGTGCAAATGGGTAATATTGCACTGTTTAATCAAATCGATGGTGTTTTCCATCATCTCATCAGTTTCGGTGGGAAAACCAGCAATGAAATCTGCGCCAAAAATCATATTTGGACGAAGCTTGCGAACGGTTTCACAAAACTCAATGGTATCCTCACGCAAATGGCGACGTTTCATGCGTTTTAAGATCATATTGTCACCCGATTGGATGGACAAATGCAAATGGGGCATTAGGCGGTGATCATGCTCAATCATTTCAAAGAGCGGTTGATCTACCTCAATGCTGTCAATGGAGGATAAGCGTAAGCGCGGTAAATCTGGCACTTGCTTTAAGAGTGATTGTACCAATACCCCAAGGCTGGGTTTGCCGGGTAAATCTGCACCATAGGATGTCATATCAACACCTGTTAGCACCACTTCACTATAGCCATTGCCAACAAGACGTTTTACTTGTTCTACAACTTGCCCCATGGGGACAGAGCGAGAATTCCCACGACCATAAGGGATAATACAAAAAGTGCAGCGATGATCACAGCCATTTTGCACTTGCAAAAACGCCCGTGAACGGCCTTCAATAGCATCGATCAAATGAGGGGCAGTTTCTCGCACTTGCATAATGTCATTAACGCGAACTTTTTCTTCACTATTGATGCCAAAATCAGGCAACGCGCGATAATTATGCGCTTTGAGTTTTTCCTCATTGCCCAGTACTAGATCAACCTCATCGAGATCAGCAAATGTCTGTGCCTCTGTTTGTGCCGCACATCCTGTGACGATGATGCGGGCATCGGGATTATTGCGCTTGGTTTTGCGGATGGCATGTTTGGCTTGGCGCACGGCCTCTTGTGTGACCGCGCAGGTATTGATGATGACTGCGCCACCTTCCAATTGCTCAAGGCCAGCCTCACTGGCCTCACGGCGAATAACTTCTGATTCATAGGCATTTAAACGACAACCAAAGGTTACTACGTCAATTTTTTTATTCATGCAGCCCCCTCATTGGTTCGGTCGGTTTTCGTCCATTCACCAGTGTGAGGGTTGAGGCTGCCAGAAAATTCAAACTCAGTTGCGCCGCGCATAATGATATGGTCATCATCTTGCCAAACGATATTCAATATACCACCGGGCATGGTGACATCCACTTGATGGTCTAAGAATCCACGGCGGATGCCATTAACCACAGCTGCACAAGCACCAGAGCCACAAGCTAGCGTTAAGCCAGCACCACGCTCCCATGTGACCATCTCAATAGCTTTTGGGTTAAAAACATGGGCGATGGTGACATTTACTCGATTGGGGAACAGTGGATGATCCTCAAAGAAGGGGCCTAATTCTGTGATGGGATATTCTGCAATAGGCTTTTGTGTAAAAAACGTCACATGAGGATTACCCATGCTGGCAAGGGCTGGTGCGCTTATGAGCGCGTCACCTTCAAGCGGATATTGCAGATTAATTTTACGGGTGTCTTCTATAGGTTCAGATATAGGGATGTCCTGCCAATTAAATTTTGGGGTGCCCATATCAACAGACACAGTGCCATCTTCATGAGCGATGGTTTTACGTAAACCGCCCAATGTATCGAAATCACGAGAAGTTAGATTTGCAGCAAATTGATTGAGCCACGTCACCACACAGCGGGTACCGTTGCCACAGGCTTCAGCATTTGATCCATCGCTGTTTAAGATGTGTATATAATTGTCTGTAGTTGTATTTTGGGCATCATGGATCGCCATGATTTGATCAAATTTAGTCTCGATATGTTGATCAAGGGCAATAGCGGCTTCAGGGGTAATGACATCCTTGCGACCACGCATATCGACCACCAGAATTTGATTTCCGATGCCGTTCATTTTAGCAAATTGGACGCTATCATTGTTCATGGGTTTAATCCGACAATATATTATTGAGTTCTATATGGTATATTTTGTCATAAACTACAAGACGGACTTGGGTAGAGCTTAATTCTGTGTTTTATTTAAAAAACGCATATGGCGGATAACTGTCCAACTTGAGGTAGCAGCCGTTAGTACTGCAACTAAAAGAATAACTATTGCAGCACCAAGATAGCCCCAAAGACCCACAGAAAACGAGCCAAAAAGTGCGCTTACTTGAGCATTAACTGCGGTGCCAAAGGATTGATCTGACCAAAGCCCAAGAATGGCGAATAAGATAATAGCAACTGCACCGCCAAGTGCGCCACCTTTAAGACCAAGCCAAAAGAAGTGTTTTTGAAATTGGCGGGCAATGTAAGGTTCTCTTGCACCGACAAAATGTAATACTTCAATGATATGAGCATTGCCAGCCATTGCGCCACGGGTAGCAAAAATTACTGTTAATACGGTGGCAGCTAGAACCAGTAAGAAAATTGAAAGCCCTGTTAGGGTGGTTGTGCGTGCCATGCGGGTAAGACGAGAAACCCAAGCGCGGTGGTCATCAAGGCTGGCACCAGGAATAGTTGCTACAAGTTCTTCTTTTATGGCAGCAAAATTTGGTGGGTTTTCTGCATCGATTTCAATGATCAAGAGCCGTGGAATGGGTAATTCATCCAAATCAAGGCCAGTGCCAAGCCATGGTTCAAGCAGGCGGTTGGTTTCGTCTTTATCAAGGATATTTACGGATTTAATGCCCGCGTATTTTTCAACCAGTGTCTGCGCTTTGGGCAATATGTCAGCCATTTTATTATTAGGCGTTGGGCGAATTTGTATGGTGATCTCTTTGGAGATATCACTTTGCCAATTGCTGGCAGATTCATTCACCAAACTTACCGCACCAAGGGTAAGGCAGGCCAAAAATGCCATGATAGCAATCACAAAAATAAGGGCGGTGCCAGATACGCTTTCCTTTGGAATAATGGAAGGCTTATTGTCAGTACTTAATATTTTTTGACTGTTGTTAACGGCAGTTTTTACCGCATCTTTAGAACCTCGCCCTAGAATTGCAGAGAGCTTCTTTACTCGGTCTGCATTTTTTGTGCGGGGTTGAGGGCTTTGCGCAGGAGCATTTTTGCGTAAAGGAATTTTCGGCGGGGTTTGAGGTGCATTAGCCATAGGTTTGCAGATGCCCCTTGTTTAGAACCATGCGTCTTGCATCAAATTGATCCATTAGTGCAAGATCGTGGGTTGCAATTAATACAGATGTGCCGCTTCGGTTTAATTCTGCCAATAATCTTAACAAGCGTTTGGCCAAGGGCGGGTCAACATTGCCTGTTGGCTCATCAGCTAGCAAAATTTCGGGTTGGGAGATTAAGGCTCTTGCAATGGCCGCGCGCTGTTTTTCCCCCCCTGATAAAACAGATGGTGGTGAGTGGATGCGATCACGCAAGCCAACCCAATCTAACAGCTCTTGCACATCGGTTTTATAGCTGGATTCATCCTTGCCTTGAACGCGCAGAGGCAGCGCCACATTTTCATAGGTGGTAAGGTGATCAAGTAAACGGAAATCTTGAAACACAATGCCGATGCGACGGCGAATAGCAGGGATGTCTTTTCGATCAATGGTGGCACTGTCTTTGCCAAAGACATTAATTAACCCGCGGGTAGGTTTTAAAGACATAAACATCAAGCGTAATAGGCTAGTTTTACCTGCGCCTGAAGGCCCTGTTAGAAATTGAAAAGACCCTGGTGCAATATGAAATGAAATATCGCGCAAAATTTCGCTGCCCATGCCATACCGTAGCCCTACATTTTCAAATTGGATCACTTCATATTCCTCAATTTATTTGCTGTTGTTACGAATCAACATCAAATCATAACGCTTCATTTACCACATTTATGATCTTTTTCTGTTGAACGCAACTTTATGTCTAGGTTATGGCTTTTAGATGGATTTCGTTAACTTATTGCCTTTAAGCCTTGTGTGATAGAATAATAATCTGTGTAGAAACCCTATCAAATAACAGTGTGTAAGCGAACTATTTCCTTGTAGAATTAGGCAATAAAGGCAAAATTATCCTTAATTTATAGGTGATTTTAACAAATGGCAGAAAATATGACTGATACAAAATCAGAATGCATTACAATACGTGGTAGAAAAATAAGCACGCTGTTTTCTAAGGAAGACATTGCAACACGTAATTTAGAGTTAGCAGCGCAAATTGCTAAGCAGGAATTTAAAAATCTGCTTGCCATTTCTGTTTTAAAAGGTTCTTTCGTTTTTGCAGCAGATCTTATTCGTGCTTTGCATGAAGTTAATATGGAACCAGAAGTAGAATTTATCACTCTATCAAGCTACGGGGCTGGTATTAAGGGTGGCGAGGTTAAAATTGTTCGTGATATTGATAGCCACGTTAATGGACGTGATGTTCTATTGATTGATGATATTTTTGAATCTGGCAATACTTTGCAATTTGCCCGTGATTTAATGTTAGAGCGCGGGGCGCGTAATGTTTATATCTGCGTTTTATTAGATAAATTATCCCGTCGAAAAGCTGATTTAGAAGCTGATTTTGTGGGTTTTGAATGTCCAGATTATTTTGTAGTGGGCTATGGCATGGATGTTGGCCATGCCTTCAGGGAATTGCCATTTGTTGGCGTTGTAGAAGAGTAAATCTGACAATATTGATGAGTAAAGAGTAGAGATCGATATGGCGAAAATTTTATTAACTGAAGATGATGATGGTATTCGTAATTTTTTGGCTCAGGCCTTGCAATCTGATGGGCATGAAGTGGCTTTGGCAGAAGATGGCGAGGAAGGCCTAGATCAATTGCGTTTTGCAAATGGCGAGTTTGATCTTCTGTTAACGGATATTAGAATGCCTATTATGGATGGCATAGAATTGGCTCATACAACGGCAGCGCATTACCCTAATGTTAAAATTTTGATGATGACAGGCTTTGCCGATCAGCGTGAAAAAGCCGAGGATTTAAATGAAGTGGTTGTAGATGTTTTGCAAAAACCATTCAGCCTATCGCAAATCCGCGAGAGTGTAAGCTGCGCGCTTGCTGCTTAAGCTGGTTTTCTATATAAAATTGCTATATAGCCAATATCAAATAAAAAGACCATAAATTTTGGTTATAAGCTCTTGTTGTCGCTAAGTTTATTTGCAGAAATTAAACTATTTTTTGCTGGCTTAGCTATATCGCGCCACAGTTGGAGATTCTTGTGACAGACAATATTACCCATAGTCGATGCCGTTTGGTTTTAATTGCGCCTAATTTAGGTGATGATGAGCTTATTGCTGCCATGACGAATGCATTGAATGGCGGCGATGTGGCCAGTATTATCATGCCGCAATATGAGCGCGATGATGCTAATTTTTTAACTGTAGCAAAAGCAATTAATGAAATGGCACATGAAAAAGATATTGCCACTCTTGTTGTTGATAATACACAGGTTATGGGGCGCAGTGGTGCCGATGGCCTACATTTTAGTGGTGGTGTTGACCAATTGCGCGATATCTTGCCATCCCATAGCGATAAACATATGCTGGGTGTTGGTGGCCTGTTGGATCGCCATAGGGCATTAAATATGGGTGAATGTCAGCCAGATTATATTATGTTTGGTAAAATTAATGGCGATATTAAAGCGGAGGCACATCCAAAAAACATTGCTCTTGGTGAGTGGTGGGCATCTTTGGTAGAAATTCCCGCCATTGTAATGGGGGGGCAATCCCTTGATTGTGTTGAAGCTATAGCCAAAACTAGGGTCG
>CAKMZG010000014.1:6661-10948 GCA_929200335.1 uncultured Alphaproteobacteria bacterium
CGAATTTATCGCTCTTAATTCTGCCATTTTTGCCAATAGTATCAGTGCAGGAGAGGCTGTCTCTAAGGTGAATGCCTTGTTAGATACCCATGGGCCTGATTTGGATGAAGAGCTATAATGAAACCATTATTGAGGATATGTTTATATTGCATTAGCGTGTTATATCTTGTCACGCCCATAGTAGCTTTCGCGCAAAATGTAGATGCACCTCAAGCAAATGACCCGCAAAAACAAGTCGCAGTAGATAGTGAGCCGACCCCTATGGAGATTGCATTTGGTGCATTTCAACGGGGCTTTTATCTCACCGCATTAAATAAAGCCTTGCCCCTTGCTGAAAATGGGGATGCCAATGCGCAGACATTAATTGCTTTTATATATGATCAAGGTCTGGGGGTGCCAAAGCGTCCAAAAGAGGCAGCTGCTTGGTACGGTTTTGCTGCAAATGCAGGTAATCGAGAGGCTCAATTTTCTTATGCTGCTATGCTGATGCAGGGCGAGGCAATTGAGAAGAATATTGAAGAAGCAACCGGCTTCTTTAAAAAGGCAGCTGATAAAGGCCATCCTCAAGCACAATTTAATTATGCTGAAATTATTGCAAAGAAGAATAGTAGCCATAAGGCCTATGCGGCAGCTTTGCCCTATTATATTGGCGCCGCAACATCTGGCATTGCTGAGGCACAATATGTTTTGGCTTTAATTTATGCTGAGGGGCTTGGTGTTCCGCAACCTGATCTTACAAAAGCACGTGAGTGGATGGGTAAAGCAGCGGTAGAAGGTCTCACC
This sequence comes from uncultured Alphaproteobacteria bacterium, assembly GCA_929200335.1. Classification (GTDB taxonomy): domain Bacteria; phylum Pseudomonadota; class Alphaproteobacteria; order Rhizobiales; family Rhizobiaceae; genus CAKMZG01. Next base: position 7,445 of record CAKMZG010000014.1, read on the forward strand.
GTTGCTCAATTAGAATTTGGTATATGGTTAGTGAATGGCACTGGCGGAAAAGCAGAGCCTAAAATTGGCGCGCAATGGTTATTAAGAGCGGCCACTAAGGGAAATGTGGTAGCACAAAACCGCATCGCTAAATTATATTTTGCTGGCCTAGGTATAGAGAAAAACCCTGTTGAAGGTGCAAAATGGCATTTACTCGCTAAACAACAGGGCAAGAAAGACCTTGAGTTAGATGAATTTTATAAAAATTTATCCGATGACGAAAAAGAACAAGTTCAGACAGCTTTTGATAATTTAATTGCCTCGCGTGGGCAATTGAAGAATAAATAGTTTTAAATTCTATATGGCTTAGAGTATTCTAGATCTATATGAATTCACTAAACGCTACACGCGCTAGGCTCAGGATCCATTAATTTGGTTATCGGTGATGCTTCTGTTACTGTTTTTACTTGAATCCTTTATAAATTGCTGTAGGTAAGGGCTAATCCGCTTGTGCAAACAGGCAGTAAAACTTGAATAGAGATGGTGTTATGAAGATAAACGGAAACGAAATTCGTCCAGGTAATGTGGTTGAACATAAAGGTGGCCTTTGGGTTGCAGTTAAAACCAATGCAGTTAAGCCAGGTAAAGGTGGAGCTTTCAATCAGGTGGAATTGAAAAACCTCATTGATGGAACAAAATTGAACGAGCGCTTCCGTGCTAGTGAAACTGTTGAAAAAGTTCGTCTTGAGCAAAAAGATTTTCAATTCTTATATGAAGAAGGCGAAATGCTGGTATTCATGGATTTGACTAGCTATGAGCAATTAGAATTACAAAAAGATTTTGTTGGTGATCGCGCTGCATTTTTACAAGATAGTATGACCGTTACTTTAGAGATGTATGAAGAACGTCCTATTGGTATCAGATTACCAGATCAAGTTACATTGAAAATCATTGAGGCTGATCCTGTGGTGAAGGGACAAACGGTGTCTTCATCTTACAAGCCGGCGGTTATGGAAAATGGCGTTAAAATTCAGGTTCCACCCTTTATCGAAGCTGGTGAGAGCATTATTGTTGATACCAATGAAATCACTTATATTCGTCGCGCAGAGAGCTAAGGCTCACTCAATTAATTCTGCATGTTTGAGGGATACATGTTGTTCTAAACAGATCGCTGTTGCTAACAGGTTGCTGTTATAAACAGTATTTTAAAGCACTAAAGGCAAAAATAATGGCACAATCCGCTCTGATGAATATTATGGTACAGGCAGCAACTAAAGCTGGCAAATCGCTAACCCGTGATTTTGGCGAGGTGGCTAATCTTCAGGTTTCTATTAAAGGGCCATCAGATTATGTATCTGAAGCCGACAAAAAAGCTGAGAAGGTTATTGCTGAAACTTTAAAAAATGCACGCCCTGATTATGCATTCTTAATGGAAGAAAGTGGCTATAAGAAAGGTGCGGATAAGCAACATTGTTGGATTGTAGACCCGCTTGATGGTACGACAAATTTCTTACATTCCATTCCATTATTTGCCATTTCTATTGCATTACAAAGCCAAGGCACCTTGATGGCTGGGGTGATTTATAATCCGATTACAGAAGAATTATTTACGACAGAGCGTGGCCAAGGTGCGTTTTTAAACAACCGTCGCCTGCGTGTTGGCGGGCGACGTAACCTTTCAGATTGTGTGGTGTCTGGTGGTATCCCGCATTTAGGCCGTCCAAACCATGGGCAATATTTATTAGAACAACGTAATATGATGAGCGAAGTTGCTGGCGTTCGCCGCCTTGGTTCAGCAGCCCTTGATTTGGCATGGGTTGCTGCTGGCCGTTTTGATGGCTTTTGGGAGCGCGGCCTAAATTCATGGGATGTTGCTGCGGGTATGTTATTGGTAAAAGAAGCTGGTGGATTTGTCAGCGAAATTGATGGTGGTGAAGACCCACTAAATGGCAAGTCTATTGTTGCCGCTAATGATCCCATCATTGCAAAAATGCGCAGGGTTTTGAATAAGAAGTAATGCTGTAATTATATTTAATATTTCCGAAAGGGAAGCTTAGAGCTGTTAAGCATAAAACAATCAAGCTATTAACAACTCAAGAGTTCTCTTGCATAGCTGATAAATCTCTGCCAATTTATACATTATTGAAACTCTGTAATCATGATAGAGGTGAGACGTGGCACGAGATTTCGACCCCCATAAACTATCCAATCCACAAGTGTTCTTGTGGAGTATGGTGTTCTTTTTGATCATTGTGGGCTTCATTATGGCTATTTTATCCGTGCGGATGTATGATGCCTTTATGACTAACCCTGGATTAAATGGATTAATCGCAGGGGTATTGGGTGTTGGTATTTTGCTTTCATTCATTCAGGTTATTCGCCTTATTCCAGAAGTTTCTTGGGTTAATAGCTTTCGCCGTGGTGAGACCAAAACCAAACGCAAGCGTGATCCAAAATTATTGGCTCCAATGGCAGCCCTTTTAGGCTCAACATCGGATGACGGGGTTTCACTTTCTACCAATTCTATGCGCTCTATCTTAGATTCGATTGGCACCCGATTGGATGAAAGCCGTGATATTTTACGATATCTCATAGGGCTTTTGGTCTTTCTTGGCCTCTTGGGTACATTTTGGGGGTTGCTTGGTACTATTGGTTCTATTGGTGATACCATCCAGTCCTTAGATCCTGATGCCAGCGGTGGTGCAAGTGTGCTTGATGATCTTAAGCGTGGATTAAATGCGCCTCTTGAAGGTATGGGAACGGCTTTTTCATCATCCCTTTTTGGTTTGGCGGGCTCACTCATTTTGGGATTTCTTGATTTGCAAGCAGGGCGCGCGCAAAATCGTTTTTATACAGAGCTTGAAAACTGGCTTTCTTCTGTAACGGAGATCAATCTTGATTTGGCGCCAACCGTTGTATCTGGCGGTTCTAATGAAGATATGGCAGCAGCATTAGAATCTTTGGCTGCCAAAATGCAAACAGGCGGTGGCTCTTCGCAATCAACAGCAGCAGTTGCAAATCTTGCAGAAGGTGTGCAGGGCTTAGTTAAGCATATGCGCAATGAGCAACAGCAAATTCGTCAATGGGCGCAGGCTCAAGGGCAGCAACAAGCTGAAATTAAACAATTACTGATATCTATCAATAAGCAACTTAATGAATAATTAGGGTTAAAACAGTGGCGTTTGGAAGATCAAGACGGCGAGAGAATCGAATGGACTATTGGCCGGGCTTCGTGGATGCCCTGTCTACCATTTTGCTTGCCATCATGTTTCTATTGTCTGTGTTTGTGCTAGCTCAATATATTTTAACCCAAGAAGTTACCAGCAAAGACGATGAATTAAACGAACTTTACGCCAAAATTAATGAACTTACGTCACTGTTTTCATTAGAGCAATCTGCCAAGCAAGATCTACAAGACAGCTTAGTAACGCTGCAAGCCAACTTAGACGTTTCTGAAAAAGAAAAGAGCCGTCTTCAAGACTTATTCAATGAAAAACAAGGCGCGTCTATTGCTGCTTCTGGGCG
>CAKMZG010000014.1:10958-11911 GCA_929200335.1 uncultured Alphaproteobacteria bacterium
GGGCAGAAGTGCTTGAAAAAAGCTTGGATGAAGAGAAAAAGCTGAGCGAAAAAGCACTTTCTCAAGTGCAATTGCTTAATCAACAAATCTCCGCATTGCGACGTCAAATAGCAGCCCTTGAGGATGCGCTTGATGCCTCTGAGAGTAATGATCGTGAAAGCCAAACTAAAATTACAACACTCACCAAGCGCTTGAATATTGCTTTGGCAAAACGTGTGCAGGAATTGGCGCGTTATCGTTCTGATTTCTTTGGACGCTTGCGTGAAATTTTGAGTGATCGTTCTGATATTCGCATTGTGGGGGATCGTTTTGTCTTTCAATCAGAGGTGCTGTTTGGCTCTGGTGATAATGTGATTAACGAGCTGGGTACGGTGGAATTGAATAAATTAGCTGAGGCCGTATTGCAGCTTGAGAAAGAAATACCAGAAGAAATTAATTGGGTTATCCGTGTTGATGGCCATACAGATAATATTCCACTATCTGGTACTGGGCAATTTAAAAACAACTGGGAACTATCAACTGCCCGTGCGGTGTCCGTTGTTCAATACCTAATTTCAAAAGGCGTTACTCCAACGCATCTTGTTGCGGCTGGCTTTGGTGAGTTCCATCCGTTGGTGGAAGAGGATTCAGACGAGGCAAGGGCTAAAAACCGTCGCATTGAGTTAAAATTAACCGAACGCTAATAGCAAAAAAAGGCTGGGAAAATCCAGCCTTTTTTGATTTAGGAAAGGTAGAATTTATGCGCCTGCACAAAAATATTTCAGCACTATGTCTCATTTTATTAATAGCTTTACCAACAAGCGGCCTAGCGTTTTATAAACCAACTAGAGTTCTCATGCCGCATTGGTTTGGTGTGACGTGTATTTCAGATGAAATTTGTATTGATGATTTGTCTCGATTAACTGAAGCAAAAATTTTACGAGGTGAGGCAATTGATTTTGTAAATTTTAAAA
>CAKMZG010000014.1:11921-22687 GCA_929200335.1 uncultured Alphaproteobacteria bacterium
CGACAAAATAGAAAAAGCACCACGAATGATTTTCTGTTCAACATTAGAATGTTCGGATAATTTTGGGATGTATCATTCAGCCGCCTATAATGTAGCAACCCATGGCATTGTTATAAGACAGAAAGGGTGGCGCAATTATTTTGTACGTCATGAATTAATACATCATTTACAGAATGAGCGATTGGGTTCCTTGAATACTTTTTTAAATAAGCCTACATGGTTTATAGAAGGAATGGCTTATTCATTAAGTGAGGATCCTAGGCGGCCTATTCCAAGTGATACTTTGGAAAAATACCGTAGCCAATTTGAAAAATGGTATAAAGGCGGAAGTATATGGGAGCGAGCTGCAAAGTTATAAAAAAGGCTGGAAAATCTCAGCCTTTTTTAGTGTGATATGATTTCAAAGCTTGTTCTTTAAGCTTGCGCCTTAATTTCCAAACGACGAGCATGCAAGATCGGTTCAGTATAACCAGAAGGTTGCTCCCTGCCTTTTAGTACGAGCTCTAGAGCTGCTTGGAAAGCAATGGATTTATCAAAATCAGTTGCCATATTAGTATAGGCAGGATCACCAGCATTTTGATCATCGACAATAGCGGCCATGCGTTTGAAGGTCTCCACAATTTGTTCTTGCGTACAAATGCCATGGTGTAGCCAATTCGCTAAGATTTGCGAAGAAATACGTAAGGTTGCACGATCTTCCATTAAGCCTACATTGTTGATGTCGGGTACTTTTGAACAGCCAATCCCTTGATCAACCCAACGCACCACATAACCCAGAATACTTTGAGCGTTATTATCCAATTCCCATTGAACTTCTTCCGCAGACCAATTTGGTTTAGTAACAATAGGAACAGACAACAGATCATCTAACTTGGCATGATTACGGGTTTTCAATTTTTGCTGCTGTTCCTGCACAGATATTTGATGATAATGAGTGGCATGCAGTGTTGCAGCAGTTGGTGATGGCACCCAAGCGGTATTCGCACCAGCCTGCACATGGCCGATCTTTTGTTTTAGCATTTCTGCCATTTGATCAGGAATAGCCCACATGCCCTTGCCGATTTGTGCTTTGCCAGCAAATCCGCACTTCAAGCCTACATCCACATTCCAGTTTTCATAGGCAGTAATCCAAGTAGCCGCTTTCATATCACCCTTGCGCATCATGGGGGCAGCCAACATAGAGGTATGGATTTCATCACCTGTACGATCTAAGAAGCCTGTGTTAATAAAGAATACGCGATCTTTTGCTTGGCGGATACATTCTTTAAGATTAATCGTTGTGCGGCGCTCTTCATCCATAATGCCCACTTTGATGGTGTTGCGTGAAAGCCCAAGCATATCCTCGACTTTATCAAAGGTTTCACAAGCAAAAGCTACCTCTTCAGGACCATGCATTTTAGGCTGCACCACATAGATTGAACCCGTGCGAGAGTTACCATTGCGACCATTTTTGCCGATATCATGCAATGCAATTAGGCAGGTCATAGCGGCATCAATTAGGCCTTCGCCAATTTCATTACCATCTGCATCTAAAACGGCCGGGTTGGTCATTAGAGGGCCTACATTGCGAACCAACAATAGCGCACGGCCATGGAGCTTTAATTCAGCGCCATTAGCTGCTTTATAAATACGGTCAGGATTAAGCTCGCGGGTAATGGTTTTTCCGCCCTTATTAAATTGTTCCTGCAAATCGCCTTTCATCAAGCCAAGCCAGTTTTTATAGACGGTCACTTTGTCTTCTGCATCAACCGCAGCAACTGAATCTTCACAATCCATAATGGCAGACATGGCAGATTCTATGATGAGATCAGCAACATGAGCCTTATCAGTTTTGCCAATTGGATGATCAGCATTTATAGAGATTTCTATATGCAAACCGTTGTTCTGTAAAACGATCGCAGATGGCGCATCCTCACTGCCACTATAGCCCGCGAATTGCTTAGGATTTTGGAGCACATAGGCTGAGCCATCAACCGTAGCTGTAAAATTCCCATCTTGAATGCTATAAAGGCTAACATCTTTATGAGACGCGCCAGCAAGCGGCATGTATTTATCCAAAAAGTCACGACCCCAAGCCACAACCTTTTCGCCACGTTTTGGGTTATAAGCGCCGCCGCGCTCAGCGCCATCGGTATCATCAATGGCATCGGTGCCATAAAGGGCATCATAAAGCGAACCCCAGCGCGCGTTAGCTGCGTTTAATGCATAGCGGGCATTCATTATAGGCACCACCAGTTGAGGCCCTGCAACGGTGGTAATTTCAAGATCATTGTTTTGTGGGTTTACTTGAAAATCATCGCCTTCTTTTTCCAAATAGCCAATATCTTGCAAGAAAGCTTTGTATTGCACGGCATCAATTGCTTGGTTTTGGTGGGCGTTATGATAGTCATCAATTGTGCTTTGAATGTCATCACGTTTAGCAAGAAGTGCTCTATTTTTTGGAGCCTGCTCATTAATTAATTGATTAAAATCAGCCCAGAATTTATCTTGTTCAACTCCGGTGCCAGGGATGGCTTGCTCATTAATAAAATCAAAAAGCTCTTGAGCTATTTTAAGATTGCCATTTTGAATGAAAGTGCCGCTTGAATTCATTTTATATTCCTCAACCTGTCAACAGTTATTTAAGTCTAAGGTGACTTGGAACTTCTTTTAGAGAAATATAAATGAAAATAAAAGGAAGGAAATAGAGTTTTTCCCTAAAGTACTCTATACAATCGTTTAAAAAATAAAAAAAGCGCCCAAATGAGCGCTTTAATCTTAAATATTTTAATAAAGCTTAATTAATTTCAGATTTTGAGCGAGGCTTTAAACTCTGAAATGCTGAAAGCTTTGGTAAAGATACCGTTTTTTTAAGATGTTCATTTGCAGCACGTCGATGATTCTCAATCGTTCTGCCAGGTGTTCGGGATTGATCAAAAATAATTTTGCCAGCAGTGCCCATAGCGCGCACTAGTGCGGGCATTGAGCAGGTTGAGGCAATTAAAATGCTGATATAGTGAAAATGTCTACGCTCGTAGCAAAAAGCTGCTAATTGTGCGCGGCGATCTTCTCCCAGAGAACTTATAATGTTTAAAACGTCTTGCTGGGATGAATTTTTAATTTGAATGAAAATTGCATCTGACACAGGGCAAGCAGTTTCATTTAGATTGTTGTTATATGCTAATGCCATAATAAACTCCTTAAAAATACCCGTATTAAATGAGATAGTCCCCAGTTTAAAATATCGGGTTGCCCAAATTGGGCGGGCAATAAATCTTCCCTTTGGTAAGTAAACAACATTTATGGTAAACAAAGGGTTAAAGTTAAAAAATATAAAGAAATGCAAGTATAAATTTGATGCATTGCTCTAATTTAAAAACTTTTACATTTTTTATTTCTAATTAATATTATGCAATAGTCTATTTTAATCTAAAGTATAAAAAACCCCGCTTTGAATACTCAAGGCGGGGTTTTAAGAAGAATAATTTAAGTTAATTTAAGCTAAGCAGCTTTAGACTTTAACAGTCCACGGTTTATTAATAATTCAGCAATTTGTACTGTGTTTAATGCAGCCCCTTTGCGTAGGTTATCGGAAACCACCCATAGATTAAGGCCGTTATCAACGGTTGAATCTTCACGAATACGAGAGATGTAAGTTGCATCTTCGCCCGCCGCCTCATAAGGGGTAACATAGCCACCATCTTCACGCTTATCTACAACTAGGCACCCTGGTGCTTCGCGCAAGATCTCGCGTGCTTCATCGGCAGTGATTTCTTGTTCAAATTCGAGATTTACAGATTCGGCATGGGACACAAATACAGGTACACGAACAGCTGTACATGTAACTTTTATGCTTTTATCTAATATTTTTTTAGTTTCTGCCATCACTTTCCACTCTTCTTTGGTGGAACCATCATCCATGAATTCGTCAATATGTGGAATGCAGTTAAAAGCAATGCGCTTGGTAAATTTCTCAGGTGTAATAGGATCAGCCACATAGACCGCACGGGTTTGATTAAACAGCTCTTCCATAGCTTCCTTGCCACCACCAGATACAGACTGGTAGGTGGAAACTACAGCGCGTTTAATTTTTGCTTTTTCGTGCAAAGGTTTAAGAGCCACAACCAATTGCGCAGTAGAGCAATTTGGGTTGGCAATGATATTCATTTTAGTAAAGCCTTCAATGGCATCTGGATTAACTTCAGGCACGATTAATGGCACATCTGGGTGATAGCGAAATGCAGAGGAATTATCTATAACTATACAGCCTTGTTTGCCGATTTTTGGCGCATATTCTTTAGAAATACTGCCGCCCGCTGACATTAGTGCGATATCTGTGTCAGAAAAATCATAATTTTCTAGGGCTTGCACTTTTAGGGTTTTGTCGCCGAATGAAATTTCTGTTCCTTGAGACTTGCGAGATGCCAATGGTACTACCGTATTTACTGGAAATTGGCGCTCAGCCAAGATGTTTAACATTTCATGACCCACATTACCTGTGGCGCCTACGACTGCAATTTTTAAACCCATGATTTTTTCCTTTTTCTCCCCTCGCTTTCTCTTCCAAACCATCTCTTTATTCATAAAGATCAAGCTCTTTGGAACCAACCACTTGGTTCCAGAGGGGAAGGAAACAAGTAGAGGATTAGACCGTTTTGGTCTTCAAAGTCACCGTAGTGGTGGTTGTCTTTATCGTCTTGTGAGAAGGTGCAAACGCATAGGCCACCGCATCATCGGATGCAACTGAAATAGGCGCTGTGATTTGGTTTAAATTAATAGGCATTAATCTTATCCAAGGGTTACGTTTGCAGTTCGTTGAAAACAAGGTGCTTATGACTAAAAACCACGGATTTGTCAATTGTCAAAATTTTACGGAAATTTGATTTCATTGACATGAGAATGACAATGGCCTAATTACCTATGAGGCTGCTGACGCCTGCCACCCGCGGACATCTGTCTTGGTTAAGTTCAGCATAACATAATTGAAAATTCTTCACGATAATCGTGTGGATGGCAATGCGGGTTCCCTTCCTGAAATTACGATTTTTGTAAGGAATGAACAATTATGTCTTATGACAAAAAAACACAGCTTCCCACTCTAAGAGATGTTAAAGATCAGGCTAAACGCTTGGCTAAAACTCTGGCTGATCAGGGCAATGCCATCGGCCATGCAAAATCTTTAGAGCTTATTGCCAAACAGTATGGATTTAGAAATTGGAATACTTTTCATGCTGCTATTGGTAATTCGCCACCTGAGGATTGGAACATAGGCGATCGTGTTGAGGGTGCTTATTTATCAAAATCCTTTAAAGGTGAATTGATTGGTGTCGAATTATTGAGTGAGGGTTGGTTTAAGCTGATCATTGATTTGGATGAGGCCGTTGATGTTGTTAAATTTGACGGATTTTCCAATATGCGTAAACGCATTCGAGCAACCATTGGCTCTCAAGGTGTTTCGAGGGAGAAAACCTCTGATGGTAAACCGCATTTAGAAATAGTACGGCAATAAAGAAGAAAAGGCTTGGGTTATGAACTTAACCCAAGCCTTACGTTATTTAATATTTGTTGGCTTGAATTAAGCGCTTAGAGCTTCAAGCTTGGCTAAAATAGCATCGCCCATTTGGCTTGTACTTACAGGTGTCATGCCAGCATCCACAATATCACCAGTTCTAACGCCATCGTTTAGCACTTCAGCAATGGCTTTTTCTACCATATCAGCTTCAGCAATCATTTCGAATGAATAGCGCAAGCACATTGCAAAAGATGCAATCATAGCAATTGGATTGGCTTTGCCTTGTCCAGCAATGTCAGGGGCTGAACCGTGTACTGGCTCATACATGGCTTTGCGTTTGCCAGTTGATGCATCAGGAGCGCCAAGACTTGCTGATGGTAACATGCCAAGGGAACCCGTTAGCATAGCTGCAACATCTGATAGCATGTCGCCAAATAGGTTGTCGGTTACAATCACATCAAATTGCTTTGGTGCGCGTACCAATTGCATGCCGCCAGCATCTGCCAACATGTGATCCAATTCAACGTCGCTATAATCTTTTTTATGCACAGCCGTTACAACATTGTTCCACAGTACGCCAGATTTCATCACATTGCGTTTTTCCATAGAAGTAACTTTATTGTCACGAGTTTTTGCCAAATCAAAAGCAACACCAGCAATGCGTTCAATCTCATAGGTATCGTAGATCTGTGTATCAATGCCGCGCTGTTGGCCGTTATCAAGATCGATGATTTCTTTTGGCTCACCAAAATAAACACCGCCAGTTAATTCACGAACGATTAAAATATCAAGGCCTTCAACAAGTTCTTGCTTCAATGATGAAGCTGAAGCAAGTGCTGGATAACAAATCGCAGGGCGAAGATTTGCAAAAAGCTGCATGTCTTTTCGTAGACGCAAAAGACCAGCTTCAGGGCGGGCCTCATAAGGCACATCATCCCATTTTGGGCCACCAACAGCGCCAAACAATACAGCATCTGCCGCCATGGCTTTTTCCATATCGCTATCTGAAATAGCTTCACCATGAGCATCATAAGCAGAGCCTCCTACTAATCCCTCATCGGTTTCAAAGCCAGTGCTTAGCTTTTCATTCATCCAAGCAATGATACGCTTGACTTCAGCCATGGTTTCCACACCAATGCCATCGCCAGGAAGTAGGAATAGATTACGAGTTGTCATGAAACGGCCTCACTTTTTAGGTTTAATTTTTGAAATTTTTTCGCTCTTTTGCTACACATAAGCTGATAAAAGTGCAAGTCTTTTTGATGTTAAACATTGCTATGCTTGCATTAAGAGGACGGGTTAGGTAGAAACATCTATGCGCTATAGATCCATTTTAAACAGCATGAATATACTTTTTAGCTTACTTCCTATTTCCGCCTTAAAGTTACCGCTATACCTAGGCGTTGGCTTGGGGGTAGGTTTATTGGGATTTTCTGTTGAAGCTGAAGCTAGAGTTAATCATGAGGCTAAAAATTGTGCAGATCAACGCTTAATGGCGCTAGCAACGGCCGAAGCTAAGATTTGCAATATTCATATTTCCATAGCAGAAATACGAAAAAATCAGGCATTACAAAAAGCTATTACGGGCATTGAACACTTGCGTTCAAAATCCATTCGTCAATTGATTAAGAAAAATCATATCAATGGGCTAACGGTTAGTCGCAAATATCTTCAAGCTATCAAGCAAATTTATAAAAAAAATGGCTATCGACCACTATGGATAAAGAATAAAAATTGGTCATTGGCAGCGCGCCAATTGCGTGCACGTTTAATACAAGCCCATTTGGATGGATTAAACAGCGAAGATTACCCTCATTTGCCAGCCTCAATTATGATTTTTGGTGCTTCTTTAAGTGATTTGAAGCTGACCTATGGCATTTTGCGGTTTAGTGAACATCTTATGGCTGGGCGGTTGCATCCCAATGATGTTCTCAAAGAACACGATTTAAAACCTCAACACCCTAAGTTGCAAGAGGTTGTATCGCAGTTATTAAAAGCTGATAGGCCCAATGAGGTTTTAGATGCATTAGCACCGCCTCATGAGGGCTATCAACGCCTCAAACAAAAATTAGTAGCATTATTTACTGCTCCCGAAGCGCCAGAAGATCAGGATTTGGTGAAAGCAATCATTGCCAATATGGAGCGCTGGCGCTGGATGCCTAGAGATATGGGGGAAACATTTATCTGGGTTAATTTACCAAGCTATCAGGTGCGGCTAATTGATCAAGATGAAACAGTTTTTAAAACCCGCGCCATTATCGGCGATGTGAGATGGCCAACGCCACTTATTGCCAGCAGGATTAAAAATATTATCGTTAATCCTTCATGGGTCTTGCCTGCATCTGTCATTAAACGAGAGATTTTGGATGTCTATGAAAATCCAACAGAATATCTTGCAAAAGAAAACATACACATTTTTCGCCGCCATGGGCGGGAGGTTGATCCTAAAACTGTGGATTGGAAGAAGGTAAAAAACCCACGTACCTATGTGTTTAAACAAACGCCAGGGCGCTGGAATGCTTTGGGGCAGGTGAAAATATTATTTCCTAATCAGCATTCTATTTATCTCCATGACACCGATGATAAAAATAAATTCAAGCATGATGTGAGAGCATTTTCTTACGGCTGTATTCGGATTGATAGGCCAATGGAATTTTCAAATGCTGTTGCCGCTTATGATAAGCATTTAACCGATCAACTGCCCAGTAGCAAGTTGGGTGATCGTGAAATTTGGCTCAAATATAAGGCTAAAATGCCGGTGTATCTGGGCTATTTCACTCTGGAAATTGATAATGGAGATGGTTTGATAGTCTATGATGATATTTATCAATATGATGTAAAAATCTCACAAAAACTCGGCATCAATAGTATTTTGAATTAGAATATTAGATCTGTATTTATTTTTTATAGATATAGTATAGCTCTCTATAGATAGTAGGGTTTGAAATTTTACCCATGTTTGCTATATTATGCGCATAGTTAGTAAATCCCTGTTAACCATTTTACACTATATTAACCTTAACTTGGTGTAGAGGCCGTTATGAGATGGGTTTGATAACTTATGACATTAAATGGCCATGAAGTTGGTTTGTGATGAAAATCGTAGCAATTTTTAATCTATTTTGAGCGTTTTTCATATGGGTATTGTATCAGACCAATTTAAGTTCTGAAATTATAAACAGGCGTAAATTAGTGATAATTTTTAAAAGGGTAAAACATAGTGTTTTTGGCGGCGTGCTAAATTTTTCTGCGCGTGGTTCAGCTTTGCGCATTGTTATGTTTATGGCCTTTGCGTTTTTATCAATTAATCTTATGGCACCTAAGGCTGCCTATTCTGAGACCAGAACTTTAAAACTCTATTATTTGCATACGGGTGAAAAAGCATCCATTACCTTTAAGAAAAATGGCAGATATATTAAAAGTGGTTTGAAGAAATTGAACCGCTTTTTGCGCGATTGGCGCCGCAATGAGCCAACGAATATGGATCCTAAATTATTTGACCTAATTTGGGAGGTTTATAAAGAGACACGCTCGCGAAAATATATTCATGTTATTTCGGGCTTTAGATCGATGAAGACCAATAATATGTTGCGCAAAAAAGGGCGCGGTGTGGCAAGGCGTTCTCAGCATACCCAAGGTAGGGCGCTAGATTTTTTCATCCCAGGCGTGAGCTTATCTAAGTTAAGAGCTATTGGTTTAAGAAAAGGCATTGGTGGCGTTGGCTATTATCCACGTTCAGGCTCACCTTTTGTGCATATGGACACAGGGCGCATCCGCCATTGGCCGCGCATGACACGACGCCAGCTGAAAAAAGTTTTCCCAAAAGGCCGCACGGTACATGTGCCAACGGATGGCAAGCCATTGCCTGGTTATAAGCAGGCTTTGGCTGATGCTAAGCGTCGTAAATCAGGAAAAGCAGTTTATACAGCTAGTAAATCAAGCGGAAATAAAAAAGGCTTCTTGGCAAATCTGTTTAATCCCGGTGGTGGCAGTGATGAGGATGAAGATAATTCAAGCAATGCAACAGCTCCGCGTCAGGTGCAAAGTGTAAAAGTACCAGCACCTAAAAAACGTGATAATGCCATTGATAATGTCATTAAAGCAGATGGCAACAATCCTGTTCAGCCTGCTTTAGAGCGTGTGCCTTTGCCAAAATTAGCGCCGCGTAACAATGTGACGCCGTCAATTGAGCAAGCGCCTGAGGTACCTAATCCTGATTCAGCAATTGGTGCATTAATTGCTGCTATTCCAACACCAAGACCTAATAATCCCATTGATCAGTCTATTGCAGCTGATGAGCTTGTTCCTGTGGAGACAGTGCAAAACGGTGAAAATATGGTGGGTGAAAATACGGCAGAAGTTGCATCTAATATAGGTGTAGATGATGCACAAGGGCTACCAGATAATTCTGTGGCAACAGCTCTTGCGCCATCATCTGAAAAGCCAGTCAGCGCTATTACCAGCCGCATTGAAAATGCGCTTTTTGCCACAGAACATGCTGGGGATACATTAAAGGATGGCGCTCCTGAGTTGCCATTTAAGAAGAAAAATATTAACGTGGATGCGGAAAAAGCAATCATTGCTGCATTGGAGCCTGAAACACCGAGTAAGCCAGAAATTTCTGCTGAAGGTGCAGATAAAGCGAATGATATCGATGATGTTTTGGCAAAAAATAATAATCAATCTGATGAGGCCAAAAAACTTGAGGATGCTACTCTTGTTGCAGCCATCACAAATGAGAACAACCCCCTACTTAAAGATAGAGAAGAGCTGATTAAAGGTAATACTAGCCTAGATGAAGGTTCTATTCCTTTGCCTAAGGGGCGCCCAGATGAAGATGAAATCATTTTCCAAACCCTCGTCTCTCAATTGGAAGAAAACAAACGTACTGCATTTGATGAAGCGATTTCAGAAGAAAAGGCTAGTATCCCAGATTTAGCAATCGGTGATTTGGAAAGCACGCATACCACCCTCTTGGCGTTTCAAAAAGCCTCTATTGCTGAGGTGGCTTTAATGCGCGCCCCTGCCTATGGTCAAAATATGGTCAAGCTTGCACCATCTCGCGTGTTAAAAGGCGGTTTTCATAATGATTTTGATATCACGCCAACTAATCGCTTTGCTGCAATCACTAGCGACATTGATTTGGCTAAGCTTGATTAATTGATACGATAATCCTATCTGCTTAGCGATTTATTTAGAGGGCTAAATGAATAGTCTAGACCCTAATGTTATTGGCGCTTTGTTGGGTAGTGCTTTATTAACGTTTGGCTTATTT
>CAKMZG010000015.1:0-18480 GCA_929200335.1 uncultured Alphaproteobacteria bacterium
TTACTACTTGGCCTAAAAACTTTCCGGGTCTAGGTACTGGCGCTCAACGTACTGCTGATATGATTACAGCTGCAACCGATGGCCGTATTACGGTTAAATTATTTGCAGCTGGTGAATTAGTACCACCATTTGAGAGCTTTGACGCGGTTTCTCAAGGTACAGCTGATATGTATCATGGTGCTGAATATTATTGGCAAGGTAAGCATAAAGCCTTTAATTTCTTTACAGCTGTTCCTATGGGTCTCACAGCAAATGAGTACCGTGCTTGGATCAATTTCGGTGGTGGTCAAGAGCTTTGGGATGAATTATCTGCTCAATTTGGTATTAAAGCATTTGCTGCCGGTAATACTGGCGTTCAAATGGGTGGTTGGTTTAACAAAGAGATTAATACTGCTGAAGATTTAAAAGGCTTGAAAATGCGTATGCCTGGCCTTGGTGGCGAGGTGCTACGTCGTCTTGGTGCAGCTGCGGTTGCTCTACCAGGCGGTGAAATTTTCCAAGCGCTACAATCAGGCACTATTGATGCAACCGAATGGGTTGGCCCTTGGAATGACCTAGCATTTGGCTTCTATAAGATTGCTAAATTCTATTACTGGCCTGGTTTCCATGAGCCAGGCTCTGAGCTTGCTCTTGGTATCAATCAAAAAGTTTGGGAATCTTTTGATGAAGCAGATCAAGAATTGATCCGTGCTTGCTGTGATTCATCATCTCTACAAATGTACTCTGAGTACAACGCGAAAAATGGTGACGCTCTAAACGAGTTGGTAACAAAGCATGGTGTTCAATTGCGTGAATTCTCTGATGAGATTTACCAAGCATTTGCTTCTAAATCAGAAGAAGTAATTGATGAAGTTGCAGGCGTTGATGATCTTTCAAAACGCATTGTGGATAGCTTCAAGAAAGCGCGTAATGATATCGGTGCTTATGGTGCCATTGCTGAGCAAGCCTATGTGGGTGCTCGTACAAAGGCTTTGAGCAAATAAGTGCCAAGCCTTGATATGTAATATTTAAACTATAGGCTCCCCTTATATTCGTGCGGGGAGCTTTTTAATAATAAAAATTATTTTGGGAGAGGGTGTCGGCAATATGCGTCAGATTATTAATGTGATTGACGGCCTGAATGAGCGAATTGGCAAGGTAGTATGCTGGCTGGCTCTTGCTATGGTTGTGGTGCAGTTTACAGTTGTAGTATTACGTTATGTTTTTGGTGTCAGCTTTTTATGGATGCAAGAAAGCATTGTTTATATGCATGGTTTTTTATTCATGCTGGCGGCCGCCTATACTTTAAAACACGATGGGCATGTGCGGGCAGATATTTTTTACCGTGAAGCTTTGCCACGTAAAAAGGCACGCGTGAATTTATTTGGCTCTGTTTTCTTTTTATTGCCCATGTGTGCAGTTATTTTATATACCGCTTATCCTTATGTTTATCAGTCATGGTCTATTTTAGAAGGCTCTAATGAAGCAAGCGGTATTCAAGGACGCTATCTACAAAAAACGGCGATTATGGTTTTTGCCGTGTTGGTGGCAGCGCAGGGCATTGTTATGATTTGTCGATCAACTTTAGCCATCAAAGGTGATAAAGCAGAGTTAGAAGAATTGTCCCATGAAGAAGATTTAGAAATTGCCGATGCTTTGGCAAGAGCCCAAGCACTTAAAGAGCAAGAGGGAGCAAACTAATGGATTTTTTACTGCATAATTTGCATCTCTTAATGTTTTTAGCTGCCGTCATCTTTTTGATGATGGGTTATCCTGTTGCCTTCTCTCTTGCAGGGACTGCATTACTTTTTGCCCTTATTGGTGATTTATTTGGTGTATTAAGCATTGGTCTTGGCGCTATACCTCAACGCATATTTGGCACGATGGTCAATGACACGTTAATCGCCGTTCCGCTTTTTGTGATCATGGGTATAACCCTTGAGCGCTCAAAGGTGGCTGAGGAATTATTAGAGACCATGGGGCGCTGCTTTGGGCGTTTACCAGGAGGCCTGGGCTTGTCCGTTACTTTTGTGGGCATGTTGCTTGCAGCTTCTACAGGTATTGTTGGTGCAACCGTTGTTACTATGGGGTTGCTCTCACTTCCCACCATGTTAAAATATAAATATTCGCCAAGCTTGGCCTGTGGTGCCATTGCAGCGTCTGGCACATTGGGGCAGGTTATTCCACCATCAATTGTTTTGGTTCTATTAGGCGATCAGCTTTCCAATGCTTATCAAAAAGCACAATTGGAAATGGGTAACTTTTCTCCTGATGCTGTATCTGTTGGTGATCTTTTTGCAGGGGCACTAATTCCTGGTCTGGCCTTAGTTGCAATGTATATGACTTATCAAATTGCTGTGGCAATTTTTAAACCTCATATGTCTCCACCCATGCCTAAAGATGAATCAAATCCTGTTACCATAGGAGAAATCTTTAGTGCTTTATTACCACCAATCTTTTTAATTTTTGCAGTGCTTGGTTCAATTTTGGGTGGTATAGCAACTCCAACTGAAGCTGCAGCGGTTGGTGCTGTTGGCGCATTTTTTCTAGGTGGCATAAAACTTGCCCCAGAGCAAAAACTGACTATTTTACTGGGTGCCTTAGCCCTAGTTTTATTGCTCATCCTATCCATACAATTTGACCTTAGAATTAGCCGTGATGTTATCAATGGATTTGAACAAAGTATGATATATATTTGTTATGCATTATGCGCGGTGGTTGCTTATGCGATTTTCGTATCGGCTCGAACGTTATTTCGAGAAAGTATTTTGCAACCAATTTTAGAAAGCACAACCCATGTCACTTGTATGGTGTTTGTAATTCTTATTGGCGCAACGTTTTTCTCTCTGGTATTTCGTGGTCTGGGTGGTGAAGAATTTATTCATGAAACGCTACATGGACTGCCGGGTGGCACATTAGGCGCGGTATTTGCTGTGATGCTTTTAATGTTCTTCTTAGGCTTTTTCTTAGATTTCTTAGAAATTGTTTTTGTAGTGGTACCGCTGGTTGCGCCAGTACTACTCAAACTTCCAATGCCAGATGGTACAGATATGAGCCCTGTATGGCTAGGTGTGTTAATGGCCGTGAATTTACAAACTTCGTTCTTAACGCCACCCTTTGGTTTTGCTTTATTTTATTTGCGTGGTGTTGCACCAGCAAGCATTAAAACATCGCAGATTTATTATGGGATTATACCCTTTGTATTGATCCAAATTTTAGCTTTGATCATACTATGGTTCTGGCCTGCAATGGCAACTTGGTTGCCACATATAATTTATGGCTAGAGTACATCACGCTCTCAGTGGTAATTTAAAGAACCCCGCTTTGCAAAATGTAAAGTGGGGTTTTTTGTTGCTTATAGCCAGGTATCATAATCAGACACTAATAAATGCAATGGCGCCTCATCTTCTTCAATCTTAGAAAAACGTCCAATGTTCATTTCAAATTCATTGTCGTTTCTATCGTCATTCACAGTAGAAACCTCACCAATTAACACATCCCCACCTTCGCCCCAGAAAGCATGCCAAATGCCAGGAAGCAACGTTACGCTTTCACCGGGATCAAGTTTTAATAAACCACCAGCAGGGAGAGTTTTTAACTGACCATCAACAGGCACGGTAACATCAGAATGGCGGTCAATTGAGCCATCTTCATTACGGCCAAATAATTCAAGCACTAGCTTGCTACCGCCACGATTGATAATATCCTCAGCTTTTAAAAAATGACGATGCATGGGAGAAAGTTGTTTCTCACGACTGATCATAATTTTTTCAGCATAAAGCATACCAGAACCATTTTTAATATCTTCCACTTGGCCATTGCGAACCGTAAATAAAAATAGGCCTAATTCATCAAAATTACCTTGACCATAATCAGTAATATCCCAACCCATACAACGCTCTTTAATCATGGCATGGTCGGTTGCTTTTAACGCCTCAGGAGAGAGGTATGCAAAAGGCGGCATAACATAGCCATGTGATTTGATGAAGGCATCGGCTTCACGTAAAATTTCATTAACTTTTGACCGTTTCATTTTCTTTCCCGTTCGTTACAGATGTTCAATACAAATAATTTGATAATTGGTTTTCCATAATTTGTCTGGTGATAATTTAGTGCCAAATTGCACGTCTTCTAATCTGTATTTTGAAGCAAATTTAGCTGCCAATTGAGTATTATCAAAAAAACTGCTGGTGGGTTCTATGCCTATTGCGGTAAAGCCCTTGCCAAGGGGGAAATCTGTTAATCCAGGATTGGCAATCCAAAATAGACAATGAGGTAAATCTTGCTCATCCCAGCGCATTACCACATCAAAATTTTCATCTGGATAATGTAGGGTAATTTCACCATTGGTCTGCCATGCTTGAATAAGTTCTTCACCATTTAACTGTTTTATGTTGTTCCATATCGTTTCGTTTTGCTCAATGATTGTTGCTTGTTCAATTTGTGAATCCTTGAGTGCAATACTTTGAGGTGCGCTGGCGCATTTTAAAAATTTTGGCGGTGTAATTTTTAATGGCGCATTTCCTGTTGGAATTCTAAAAATTGGATGTAAGCCAATAGGCAATGTGCAAGCATGCCGAGCCTTAATTTCAAGACTAATATTTAATGCGCCGGTTATATTATCTAGAGAAATTTCTCGCTTTAGAGAGTGAATGACATGCGCAGATGGGTACTCAATTTCCAGAGTAATTCTGTCATCATTTTGATCTATAATTTGCCAATCTTGATTACTGCCATAGCCGTGATGCTCTGCATCATGTTTAGAATGACCAAAAGGTAGACAGGCCCATTCACCGCCCAATGTTAGCAAATGTCTAGCAATGTTAGGAAAATACTTATCGCGATATTTCTCGCACCAACTTGCCTCTGCAAAGGGAGAAAAATAAACGCCATTTTTTCCTTTTACATGATAATTATGAATTCCCGCAACAGAATTATATATCTCTGCTTCAGCCTGATTA
This sequence comes from uncultured Alphaproteobacteria bacterium, assembly GCA_929200335.1. Taxonomy (GTDB): domain Bacteria; phylum Pseudomonadota; class Alphaproteobacteria; order Rhizobiales; family Rhizobiaceae; genus CAKMZG01. The sequence continues at coordinate 4,941 of CAKMZG010000015.1, forward strand.
TTTCTCAGTTTTGTAACATTTTTATTTTTTATAATTTTGGACTGTTGATGTAGGGGCATAATATTTTTCTAACGAATACGTTCTTCATTTTGTGGATTAAAAAATACTGCTTTAGACATGTTGAATGCTAGCTTTGAAATTTCACCGGCATTGATATTTGCATCGGGACGTAATCTAGCAATGGATTCTGCACCACCAAGATTAATCACTGCAAATGTGTCAGAGCCAGCGGGCTCAATTACCTCGATTAAGCAATCGCGCTCTACAATTTTCTTTGTGGTTCGATCGGCAGCCTCAGGATCAGTAATGGCTTCAGGGCGAATTCCAAAGATTATTTTTTGGTTTTCATAGGCTTGTAATGCTGCAATATCTGATACAGGTAATATTAATTTATTATTGGAATTGGTTGCCACCTCAATATTTATATCATCACTATTTTTTATAACTTTAGCTTCTAAAAGGTTCATAGAAGGAGAGCCCATAAATGTAGCAACAAACATGTTTTTTGGATTATTATAAACTTCATTTGGCGTGCCAAATTGTTGTAAATATCCATCTTTTAAAACAGCAATTTTTGTAGCTAAAGTTAGCGCTTCAATTTGATCATGGGTAACATAAATAATAGTAGTGCCCATGCGCTGATGCAGGCGTTTGATTTCGGTGCGCATATCAACACGCAATTTTGCATCTAAATTTGATAGTGGTTCATCAAACAAAAAGACTTGTGGATCACGAACAAGTGCTCGCCCCATTGCAACGCGCTGACGTTGCCCACCCGAAAGCTGACTTGGTTTTCGATTTAATAATTCACCTATTTGCAACATGGATGAAACTTCATTAATGGCCTTTTGGCGAATGGCTTTATCAATGCCACGAATTTCCATACCAAAACTAATGTTTTGTGCAACAGTCATGTTCGGATAAAGTGCATAGGATTGAAAAACCATGGCTATATCACGTTTTGATGGGTGCAAATGAGTAATAGAGTGGTCATCAATGGTGATGTCACCCGATGTTATATTTTCTAGACCTGCAATGGTATTAAGCAGTGTTGACTTGCCACAACCAGAAGGACCAACAAGAACTAAAAAACCACCATCCTCAATCTCAAGATTGATGCCTTTTAAAATCTCAGCTGAGCCATAAGATTTATATAGGTTTTTTATTTTTAGTGATGCCATGGTTACCCCTTTACCGCGCCGACCATTAGACCACGCACAAAATATTTTCCAGCCATGATATAAACAAATAAAGTTGGCAGGGCTGCCAATATTGCACCAGCAAAATGAACGTTATATTCTTTTACTCCCGTCGTTGAATTTACAAGATTATTCAATGCTACGGTCATTGGTGTGGTGCCATATCCTGAAAAGCTGGCACCAAATAAAAAGTCATTCCATTGATTGGTAAAAAGCCAAATGATTGTAACCACAGTAATAGGCATAGAGCTTGGCATAAGAATGCGCCAAAAAATTTGGAAGAAACCCGCACCATCAATCTGTGCTGCTTGAATAAGCTCCGTTGGAAAGGCTGCATAATAATTTCTAAAGAACAAAGTAGCAAAACCAATGCCATAAACAGTATGTATTAAAATCAAACCTTGGATTGTTCCAGAAACTTCTAAAAAACCAAGAACACGCGCGGCAGGTATAAGCACAATTTGAAATGGGATAAAACAAGATAATAAAAGTAGAACGAATATAATATTGTCACCGCGAAAACGCCATTTGGTTAGTACATACCCATTGATTGCACCCATCATGGTTGCCAATAGAGTGGCAGGAACGACCATTAAAATGGAATTGATAAAATAGGGTTTTAACCCAGATGCCTCAACACCAATTTGAGCAGTTGACCATGCTGAACGCCATGGATCGATCGTCCATAATTTTGGAAAAGCCATAAGGTTCCCATCACGTACTTCGTCTAGTGGCTTAAGTGAATTTATGATCATCACATAAAGCGGCAAAAGGTAGTATATGACAAATAAAATGAGAATGGAATAAATCAAAGCGCGCGTTAAACGACCAGAACTAATGTTGTTTTGGCTAGAGATACTCACTTGCTATCCCCCGTTTTCAATTCACCATAAAGATAGGGGATTATAATGGAAAACATCATGATCATCATGATGATTGCAGATGATGCGCCAATGCCCATTTGATTGCGGGTAAAGGTGTAAGAATACATAAAAGTTGATGGCAGTTGTGTTGCATTGCCAGGCCCCGCATTTGTTAAGGCAATAACGAGGTCATAAGCTTTAATTGCAAGATGAGCCAATACAACAAAGGCAGATAAAAATACAGGGCGCATAAGTGGTATAATAATCCGACGATAAATTTGAAATCCTGAAGCGCCGTCAATTTGAGCTGCTTTGATCATTTCACTATCAACACCACGAAGAGCTGCTAAAAACATGGCCATAACAAAACCGGAAGATTGCCATACAGCTGCAATTACCACAGTATAAATGGCGAAATTGCGATCTTTAATCCAATTAAAATGGAAACTCTCCCAACCCCAAAGATGAAGGCTATGCTCAATGCCAATGCCGGGGTCTAAAAACCATTTCCATGCTGTACCTGTAACAATAAATGACAGTGCCATTGGGTAAAGATAAATTGGGCGAATGAAGCCTTCACCTCGAATTTTTTGATCCAATAAAATTGCTAACAATAACCCTAAAAAAGTGCTGATGATAATGTAGAGAATACCAAAAATTGCAAGATTTTTAAGGGCTATATTCCAGTGGCGAAGTTTGAATAGTTTTTCATAATTTTCAAGTCCAACCCAGCCATAACTTGGCAGGAGGCGAGAATCAGTAAAAGATAGATAGCCGGTATAAATAATAAAGGCATAAACAAAGATCAAAACCAGTGCAAAGCTTGGTGCCAATACTAAGCGGGGTAGCAATTGTTGTAGGTGTTCTTTCATAAGAATCTTAGCTTATAGGGTTAGTTTTCATACTGACAAGCTTAGATCTTGCCAGCATGAAAATATGGCATATTATTTTGAAGCAAAAACAGCTGCCTCTAATTCTTCAGCAGCAGTTTTGCTATCGAACTCGCCATTAAAATGGGCTGTTACAACATCATAGATGGCATTTTTGATGGATGCTGGGACAGCATGGCCATGCGCCATTGAACCAAACAGGCGATTGTTTTTACTAGCTTCAGCTAGATCTGCCATTGCTTTTTTACCGCAGTCATCAAAAGCATCATTTGGTACATCTGTACGTGCTGGTGCTGAGCCTTTAACTACATTAAATGCAGATTGAAATACAGGGTTCATTACAGCAGAAGCCATCTTCATTTGAGCTTCAGATTGATCGCCAACATCAAACATAACAAATTGGTCAGAGTTAAATGTCACCGCTCCCTGTGTCCCTGGAAATCGGATGCAAACAAAATCTTCCCCTGGTTTTTTATCTGCTTTAATAAATTCACCTTTAGCCCAATCACCCATCATTTGCATGCCAGCTTTGCCTTCAATCACCATTGAAGAGGCTAGGCTCCAATCACGACCTGAGAAATTATCATCAACATAAGAACGAAGTGCAGCCATACGCTCGAAGGCTTTAACCATGGTTTCACCACCTAATGTTTCTGGATCTAAATCAATCATTGCTTTTTTATAAAAATCATCACCCATTGAAAGCACAACTGCATCAAAGAGAGTGGCATCTTGCCAAGGCTGCCCGCCATGAGCCAATGGGGTAATGCCATTTGCCTTCATTTTATCAAGAACAGTAAGAAGTTCTTCCCAAGTTGTTGGGGCTTTGCCACCGGCATCATCAAGGGCTTTTTTATTTACCCATACCCAGTTGCTAGAGTGAACATTGACAGGTGCGGCAATCCACTTGCCCTCATATTTTGAAAATTTTTGCAAGGCAGCAGGTACTACTTTATCCCAATCTTCCTTTTCTGCAACGGCATTGAGATTACCTAATTTGCCAGTTGATTTTGCCCAATCAGTAATATCAAAACCCAGCATCTGCGCAGCGGTTGGTGGGTTACCAGCAGTAATGCGTGCACGTAAAACAGTCATGGCATCAGAACCACCGCCGCCTGCAACAGGCATATCTTTCCAATTGACATCTTTGCTTGCCAGATCTTTTTGTAAAACTTTTATGGCGGCGGCTTCACCACCTGATGTCCACCAATGCATCACCTCTACATCGCTGTTAGCATTAGCAATGGAGGTTAAAATGGTGGTTGATAAGGTTAAGGCAGAAATTGCCAAAGTGGTTTTAATAAAATTTAAAAAAATCATAATATAGGTCTCCAAAATAAGGCGATAGCAATATTGTATATAAATATTTATAACGTTATAAGACCCTTATTTGTCAAGTACTTTATAATATATACTATGAAAATCCTTTATTTTACTTAAAATGCTTGCGTTTTTTAAATATTATATTATATTATTAATTGTATCGTTGTAAATTTGGATTTATCATGCCCACTAAAATGACAGCACCACCACGAAATAGATTGAAAAAGCGCCCAACCCTTCGCACCATAGCGGAAATTACAGGTTTAGCGGTGACTACGGTATCTCGTGCTTTGTCTAACGCCCCAGAAATTGCGGAGGCAACAAGGACGCGGGTTGCTAAAGTTGCTGATGAGGTTGGCTATGTGCCTGATCCTGCAGCGCAGCGTTTGAGAACAGGGCGAAGTAATGTGATTAGTTTTTTACTTAGTCCTCATGATGAGCTTTTGGGGTTCTCTAATTCTATGACAATGGGCTTAACTCGGGCCTTACGCGATACAAATTTTAGTTTAATTATTACACCAAGTTTTGAAGACACATCCGAGGTTAAAACCATTGAGAGTATTTTACGCAATAAAATGGCTGATGGTATATTATTAACACGTACTGAGCCATTTGATGAGCGGGTGCGTATTCTGATGGAACATAATTTTCCTTTTGTGAGCCATGGTCGCACGGAGTTTTCCTCCACCCATCTTTATTTAGATTATGATAATGAGGCTTTTTCGCGCCTAGCTGTAAAAAGATTGGTTGAAAAAGGCTGTAAGCACTTGGCTACCATTTTGCCCGATCGAAAATTTACATTTTATCGTCATCTAAAATATGGATTTACTTCAAGTGTAATTGATGCTGGCGTGCAATATTCTGTACCAGAAGACGTAAATCTAGACAGCTCTCCAGAAGCGATATATCAATCAATATCTAAATTACTAGCAACAGATAATCCTCCGGATGGTTTTGTCTGTGCGGGTGAAGTTGCGGCTATGACCATTATGGCATGCCTAGATGACTATGGTAAACAGGTTGGCAAGGATGCGCATATTCTTACCAAGCAAACCTCCCCTCTTTATGATCATATCCGCCCTAAAGTAGATACGATTTTTGAAAATATAGTCTTAGCAGGTGAGGAAATGGGCAAATTACTCATTCAACAAATTCAAAACAAAGATCAACTATTTGATCCTATCATTCATAGGCCGGAACCTCGGTTTTTATAATAAAACTCAATTTATTTTGATTGGCGCGATAGCGTTTAGGTGAATTTACCTAAACGCTACTCGCCCTAGAATGATTTATTGTCATTTCAGTAAAACCCCAGTATAGAATTGTGATCTTTTAATGTTGAATAATAAGGTCATACATCTTGCTAAAAACACCTCTAAACACGCTTGTCCGCGATTATGAATATATTTTTTGTGATGTCTGGGGTGTAATACACAACGGGATTAAGGTTTGGGCTGAGGCCGAACATGCTTTGATTAAAGCGCGAAATGCAGGTAAATATGTAATTTTACTTACCAATTCTCCACGCAGAAATATTGGCGTTGCACAACAATTGTCAGAACTTGGCCTATCCGATCAAGCCTATGATAAAATTGTGACATCTGGTGACGTGACCCGCACTCTTATTAAACAACATCCTAATAGTGTATTTCACTTAGGGCCTGAACGCGATGTGCCCTTATTTGATGGTTTGGGTGTGAGTTTTGCCGATGAACAATCTGCTGAAACCGTAGTGTGTACGGGACTTTTTGATGATAAAAATGAAGGGCTGGAAGCTTATCAAGCGATGATGGAAGGTTTTGCAGCACGCAATGTCACCTTTATTTGCGCAAATCCAGATTTGGTGGTTCATCACGGCGGCAAGATGCTTTATTGTGCAGGGTCTTTGGCTAAGCTTTTTGAAGAACATGGTGGCAAGCCTCTTGTGGCAGGTAAACCGCACCAGCCGATTTATGATCATGCTTTTAGAAAAGCAAGCATACGCGCTGGAGATCAAGAGCTCAAAAAATCTCAAATTTTAGCTATTGGAGATGCCTTGCCCACCGATGTTAAGGGGGCTTGCGATTATGGTCTTGATGTTTTGTTTATATCTGGCGGCATACATCGTGAGGAATTTGGTAATTTGCAGTCCCCCGATCCCAAATTAATGCAAGCATTTTTGACTAAGTATGGGTATGAGGCAAAGGGCTACTTGCCGCAATTGTCTTGGTAATAATTTGGTGATAGAAATTAAGCTCAATAAAGTTTAGATAGAATTTATGAAAAACATTCACGCCCCAGAATTTAAACAAGTAACCCTTGAAAATAATGATCAGCCGTCATCTGCAATGTTTGAGATGCCTGATCTATTTAAGCGAGGAACAATTGCCATTGGCAATTTTGATGGAGTTCATCGCGGTCATCAAGCGGTATTAGAGCGCGCGCAAGTCATTGCTATGGAAGCCGGAACACCCTTAATTGCATTGAGTTTTGAGCCTCACCCGAGAACACTATTTAAGCCAGATGCACCAGTTTTTCGTCTCACCCCACAGTCTATGAAAGCCCGTGTTATGGCAGCTTTTGGCGTGGATGCAATGGTCACCATTCCCTTTGATATGGATATGGCAAAAACTGAGGCTGAAGATTTTGTTAAAACCTATTTAATCGATCAATTGGCGGTGAGCCATGTTGTTGTTGGCCATGATTTCCATTTTGGTAAAGACCGTAAAGGCTCGCCTGAATTTTTATTTAAAGCAAGTAAAACCTATGGGTTTTCATCAACCACCATTCCTGCATTTTCTAATGAGAATGGTGAAACTGTCTCATCTAGTAATATTCGCGTAGCTTTAGAGGCTGGTGATGTGAGTGAAGCTGCAAGTCTTTTAGGTTATCGCTGGTTGGTTGGTGGTAAGGTTCAAAAAGGCAAACAAATTGGCCGCACTCTTGGATTTCCAACGGCTAACATTGAATTGGGTGCTGATGTGCGCCTGAAACATGGTATTTATGCAGTTAAATTGCGCCGTGCAGATGGCTCATTACATAATGGCGTTGCCAGTTTTGGCCGTCGTCCCACTTTTGATAATGGCGGTGCTTTATTTGAAACCTTCATTTTTGATTTTGATGATGATCTATATAGTGAAGAAATTGAGGTTTCTCTATTTAGTTTCTTGCGCGCTGAATTAAAATTTGATGGCATTGATCCACTTATTAAGCAAATGAAACAAGATGAAGCTGAGGCAAGGGCATTAAATGGAGCTGTGGCACCCATATCAGCCCTTGATTTAGCCTTGAATTTCAGTTGATTGAGAGCCTTTAAATCAATTGCTCAATAACTTGGGCTTGGTGGGAGGAAATGACACTAAAATTAAAAAACCGAGAAGCGCGCTGGCTCTGGCTCCATGCTCAGGGCTTAGGAGGCACCCCCACAGGTAAACTTGATTTATATGGCCTTATTCACCAATTAGGCTTTGTGCAATTGGATACCATCCAAGTTGTAGTGCGCGCTCACCATCATATCATTTGGTCGCGCAATCAAAATTATCGTGAACCTATGCTTGATATATGCATGCGTGATGAACGGCAAATATTTGAGCATTTCACCCATGATGCATCGGTATTACCAATGGAGTTTTTACCCATGTGGCAGAGGCAATTTGTGCGTAAAAAGGCTCAAATTGATAAATCAGGTTGGTTTAAATCCATGTTGGATGCTAAGGGGCGTGAGGCAATAAAGGCACGTATCCGTAAAGAAGGAGCGCTCTCCACCCATGCCTTTGATACTCAAGTTAAAAGCAAGGCGATGTGGGCGCGTCCACCCCATAAACTTGCTCTAGATTATATGTGGTACAGTGGTGAATTAGCCACCTCTCACCGTAAGGGTTTTACGAAATTTTATGATCTAGCAGAAAATATCTTTCCCGAGCATTTAAGGGCAGAAACTCTATCAGATAACGCGCAATTAGACTGGCTTTGTCGTGCGGCTTTAGAGCGCCTATCCTTTGCAACACAAAGTGAAATTCAAAAATTTTGGGATGCCGCGACTGCTCAAGAGGTAAAGATATGGATTGGCAAAAATGAAGGTCACTTAATGTCTGTTGAAATAGAAAATGCTGATGGCACTTGGAAACAAGCCTATGCAAATCCTGAGATTGAAACAATCTTAGCTGAATTGAAGGCCCCAAGTTCGCGATTGCGTATTTTAAATCCCTTTGACCCATGTATCAGAGACCGCAATCGGGTGGAGCGCCTATTTGGTTTTAATTACCGTAATGAGATGTTTGTGCCAGCGGCTAAGCGCATTTGGGGATATTATGTTTATCCTATTTTAGAAAAAGACCGCTTTATTGGCCGCATAGAATTAAAAGCAGATCGCAAAAAGCAGGTTTTGAACGTGATTAACTTTTGGCAAGAAGAGGGTGTTGTTTGGGGGGATGCCCGCAAACAAAAATTGCAGGGTGAACTGTCCCGCCTTGCGCGTTTTGCGGGTCTTAAAAGCATTGAGTGGTTTTGAAAATATTGAGTGTTTAGGCTCTTGAGAGCAACATTTTCACAGCAAATGATGAAAATAACCCTGCAAAGCAATAGTCCATGGTTCGCATCACTTTTGGGTGTCGGATTAGCCATGAAGAGAATTGGTTAGCAGTTAAAATTATGGCTATACAAATGGGTGTTGTAATGATCACAAAAAACAAGCCTAGGAAAATTAATTTTCCTGTGGCATGGGCATCATTGGCTGAGATAAATTGTGGTAAAAATGTAATGTAGAATAGCACGATTTTTGGGTTAAGCAGATTAATACCAACCCCTGTTAGCCAATTTTTAAAAAATCCCGATTGTTTGCTATTATCTTCTTTAACCTTGAAAGCTGAGCCATTGCGTATGGCATCTATGGCTAACCATAGAAGATAAAGCGCGCCAATGATTTTAAGAATAAAAAAGGCGGTTGCTGAAGCTTTGATCAGGGCAGAAATACCTACAACGGCAAAGAAGGTATGAAATAAAAGTCCTGATGATGCGCCAATAAGTGATGCGATGCCTGCTTTTGTGCCTTGAGATAGGGTTTTGCCAAGAAAGAGCGTCATATCAGGGCCCGGCGTTACAGAAAGTACCAGTGCGGCCGCAATAAAGGCCAATAGAGTTGGCCAATTGGGTATAAAACTAAGTTCTTGGAGAAAATGCATGGGAGGTCTCATTTGTAGAATTTTTAAAAAAAACTATCTTAAATTTTTATTCTGCGCAATTAAATTAGTCTTTGAGAACATAAATATTATTATTCAAGGCTTGCATGATTGATGATTCTGATTAAAGTGCCAGCAGATTAGAAGGCCGTTATATCAAATCAGATGCAGGATATGAAACATGGGTAAAATTAATAAAAACGATGTAAATAAAGTGGTGCTTGCCTATTCAGGTGGCTTGGATACCTCAATCATCTTAAAATGGTTGCAAACTGAATATGAAGCTGAGGTCGTAACGTTTACGGCTGATCTTGGGCAAGGTGAAGAATTGGAGCCTGCGCGTAAGAAAGCTGAGCTTATGGGCATTAAAGAAATTTACATTGATGATCTACGTGAAGAGTTCGTTAGTGATTTTGTATATCCAATGTTCCGCGCTAATGCGGTTTATGAGGGCATTTATCTTTTAGGCACATCTATTGCGCGCCCATTAATCTCAAAGCGATTGATTGAAATTGCTGAAGAAACAGGCGCTGATGCCATTGCCCATGGTGCAACAGGCAAGGGTAACGATCAGGTTCGCTTTGAATTAGCCGCCTATGCACTTAATCCAGATATTAAAGTGATTGCACCTTGGCGTGAATGGGATTTGAAATCTCGTACTGAATTGATTGATTTTGCTGAAAAGCACCAAATCCCTGTACCAAAAGATAAGCGCGGCGAAGCGCCGTTTTCTGTGGATGCTAATTTACTGCATTCTTCATCTGAGGGCAAAGTTTTGGAAGACCCATGGGAAAATGCTCCTGAATATGTTTTTCAACGTTCAGTATCACCTGAAGCAGCGCCAGATGTGGCTACAGAGATTACCATCGGCTTCAAAAAAGGCGATGCAGTATCCTTAAATGGCAAAGCGATGAGCCCTGCTGAAATGCTAACAGCGTTAAATACATTAGGTCATGATAATGGCATTGGCCGTATTGATTTGGTGGAAAACCGTTTTGTGGGTATGAAATCTCGCGGTGTTTATGAAACCCCAGGCGGTACAATTTTACTTGAAGCGCATCGCGCAATGGAAAGTATAACCCTTGATCGTGGCGCTATGCATCTTAAAGATGAGTTGATGCCACGCTATGCGGAATTAATTTATAACGGCTTTTGGTTCTCGCCAGAGCGAGAAATGCTGCAAGCTGCTATTAATCATTCTCAACAAAATGTTGAGGGCGAGGTGCGCTTAAAACTTTATAAAGGCAATGTAATCACCACTGGCCGCCAGAGTGCTCAATCACTCTATGAAGAAGATTTGGTGACCTTTGAAGATGATGAAGGCGCCTATGATCAAGAAGATGCTTATGGTTTCATTAAGTTAAATGCGCTTCGTCTTCGCACACTAGCAGCACGCCGCAGAAAATAGTTTTGTACGCATCAACTATTTGCTGATGTAAAAAAGACGGTGGAAGACATCGCAAAAGCCCTAGATTATTTCTAGTCTTTTACTTAAGAATTATAGGGAGCCTTTATGGTTCCCTTTTTTATGCTCTTTTGAGAGACTGGATTATAGAGCCTTTCAAATTGATATGATAACAATTTGAAAGGTATATTTTCCCTATCTGAGTAGTCGTGTAGCGTTTAAATGAATTTACTTAACTGGGAACTATTCGCGCAAACAAATTTATCAAGGCATAAACTTGAATTCACGTAGGTGCATAATGCTCTAGGAAAAATCGTAACCCTATGTGTATTTAGGGTAAGGCTTTTGACAAAGTCAGTATGAAAAATCTATCATCACTAGGATAGAAAATTAAACAACATAATGGAAACAAAAGATAATTTAAAACATTTGAACTTTATTGGGTGCTTCTTGAATAGCCTTGCTTAAACCTAACGGAATTTATACCGTTTCACTTTGCGCGCCTAGTCAATAAACAAATAATTGCGATCAAATGTTCCCTATCATCTTGAAAGGCTCTACATGTCACTTAAATTGATTACTTGGAATATTAATTCTGTACGTCTGCGCATTGGCTTGGTTGAAAAACTCATGGAAGAGCAAAAGCCAGATGTTCTATGTTTACAAGAAACCAAATGCCCCAATGATCAATTTCCCACCAAAGCCTTTAAGAAAATGGGCTATGAGCATATGGCGATTAATGGTCAAAAGGGCTATCACGGTGTGGCAATTATCTCACGTTTACCCCTAAAAGACATTGAAATGCGCGAATATTGCGAAATGCAAGATACGCGTCATGTGAGTGCTTGTTTTGAGGCTGGGGGAAAGACTTTGCGTGTGCATAATTTTTATGTGCCAGCAGGTGGTGATGAGCCTAATGTTGAAACCAATCCGAAATTTGATCACAAGATGAAATTTTTGGAAGAAATGAAAGCTCTTCATGCCGATAAAGGCAATGTGCCGGCCATTCTTGTGGGTGATTTAAACATTGCGCCCTATGAACATGATGTTTGGGACACGAAGAAGCTAAAACGCGTGGTGTCTCATACACCCATTGAGCGCGAAACGCTTCTCGATGTGGCCGAAAAAGGTGAATGGGTTGATCTCATGCGCCAAGATGTGCCTATGAGTGAGAAGCTTTATACGTGGTGGTCTTATCGCGCTAAAGATTGGGATGCTGCAGATAAAGGCCGTCGTCTTGATCATGTTTGGTCTTCAAAAGAATTAGTGCCAGCCTTTACAGGTGTAGAAGTGATGCGGGATGCTCGTGGTTGGGAAAAACCATCAGATCACGCGCCTGTTGTGGCGAATTTTAAATTTTAAAATTAAAGCTCAAAAACTATTGGGGCGCCTGAGATATTTCATACCTGGAGGCGCCTTCTATGTTTATTATCTTTCCTTGATATAGGGGCGACCTATGGCTTTTGGCGCTCGTGCTTTGCCAATAAAACCAGCCAGCAATATCACTGTTAAGATATAGGGTAGAGCTTGGGTAAGCTGTACTGGGATTTCGCCTACAACCGGAAACTCTTTGCCTTGTAGGCGGAATTGGATGGCATCTAAGAAGCCGAATAAGAGGCAAGGATACATAACAGCCCTTGGCTTCCATTTAGCAAAAATAAGCGCTGCAAGAGCAATATAGCCCTTCCCAGCGGTCATATTGGGGCTGAAGTTGGCGGTTACCGCCATGGATAAATAAGCCCCAGATAGGCCACATAAAGCGCCACAGAAAATGGTTGCTAAATAGCGCATTTTATAAACGGAAATGCCGGCAGTATCAACGGCACCCGGGTTTTCGCCAACCGCACGAAGGCGTAGGCCAAAGCGGGTTCTAAATAAGATCCACCAACATAAAGGTACTAGGGCAAAGGCCACATAAGTCAAAAGATAATGGCCTGATAGCAATTCGTGATAAATAGGCCCAAAAATTGGTATGTCTTTTAAGCTTTCGGCAAAAGGTAATATTATGGTTTGAAACTTGGCACCTGATGCCAATTGAGGGGTTTGCCCGCTTTGTTGAAACCATGCTTGCCCCAAAATAATTGTACCACCAGCAGCAATGAAGTTAATAGCGAGACCAGAAACCACTTGATCGCCTCGTTGTGAAATTGAAGCATAGCCATGCACTAGCGCAAGCGAGATAGAGGTAATGATGGCAAAGATCAAACCAATCCAAGCGCTTTGTGTGGTATAGGCCATGGCAGCACCCACAAAAGCGGCGGCTAACATTTTCCCATCAAGGCCAATATCCACAATGCCTGAGCGTTCGGAAAATAGCCCAGCAAGGGCAGCAAAAATAAGCGGAATAGAAAGACGAATGGTGCTATCCATAATTTGGATAATGGTAAGATAATATTCCATTAGTTTGCCTCCTCAACAGTTTTAGATGATTTGGCATGGAGCGTTTGATAGGCCTTTGTGACACTGGGTCTAAACATATGTTCCAAAGCGCCAGCAAATAGGATAACAAGACCTTGAATTAGCACCACCATATCCCGAGATACATTAGGCATTTCAAAAGCAATTTCTGCGCCTCCTTGATAAAGCACGCCAAAAAGCAATGCGGCTAAAACAATGCCGAAGGGATGGTTACGACCCATAAGGGCTACTGCAATACCCACATAGCCCGCACCAGCCACAAATTCTAATTGTAAGCGGTGTTGAT
>CAKMZG010000015.1:18490-22428 GCA_929200335.1 uncultured Alphaproteobacteria bacterium
GTTGATCACCCATGAGATTGTTAAGAGACAGTAAGCCAGCCAAAGCGCCAGAAATAAGCATGGCAATTACTACAATATGCACTTCATTTATGCCTGCATAGCGCGCAGCTTTGGGTGAGAACCCTTGAGTTCTTAAGGCATAGCCCAACTTTGTATGCCAGATCACTTTCCACATAATGAAGGCAACCACGAGGGCTAGAATAAAGGTGATGTTCAAAGGTGCATAGCCAATATCAATGCCAATCAATGACATTATAATATCCATTTTTGGCACTTGCCCGCCTTCAACAAAGCTTCGACTTTCAGCTGCCATGCTGCCTGTTACTTTAAACACATTGATAATAAGATAATTCATTAATGAGAAGGCAATGAGGTTAAACATAATAGTGGTAATCACAATGTGACTGCCGCGTTTAACTTGCAGATAACCTGGAATTAGCGCCCATAGTGCGCCAAAAATACCAGATAGAATTATGGCAATGGGAAAGGTTAGCCACCATGGCAAAATGTGATCAAAGGCAAGACAAGCAATGGTGGCACCTAGACCGCCGATATAGGCTTGACCTTCGCCACCAATATTAAATAGGCCAGCATGAAATGCTGTTGCAACTGCAAGACCTGCAAAAATGAAATTGGTGGTATAATAAAGCGTATAGCCAAAGCCTTCACCATAACCAAATGCACCATAAAACAATAGCGATGCTGCTTTTAAAGGGCTTTCGCCAACGATCAATACCACAAGCCCTGCAATTAAGAAAGCTACGGTTAGGTTAATCAATGGGATTATTGCATATTCAATCCATGATGGGAGTTTTTGATAGGGTGCACTCATGCTGTTTTCTCCTCATCTTCAATGCCTGCCATTAATAGACCAAGCTCCCCCTCTGAAGCATCCGAGCTACGCTCACCAACCACTTCGCCAGCAAACATCACTAAAATACGATCAGATAAAGCCCTGATTTCATCCAATTCTACAGAGACCAATAGAATGGCAGCTCCGGCATCGCGCATCTCAATAATTCGCTTATGGATAAATTCAATAGCACCCACATCTACCCCGCGAGTAGGTTGACCAATGATCAAGATTTCAGGATTTTGAGCAATCTCACGGGCAAGTACAATTTTTTGCTGATTACCACCAGATAGATTGGCAGTTTTTAAGCTGCCATCAGCAGGACGAATATCAAATTCTTCAATCTTTTCTTTTGCGCCTTCAACAATGGAATTGCGATCCATAAACATGCCTTTGGCATATTGATCTTGATAACCTAGAATACAATTGTCATCTACTTGATAGGGTAGGATTAATCCCATGTGGTGGCGATCTTCTGGCACATGTGCCAATTTCATATCGCGTAATTTTGCAGGCGCTGCGCCATCAAATGAGGTAAAGGCCTCACCATTAATAATAATTTCACCTGAGGTGGGCGATTGAATGCCAGTGATGGCTTCCAGTAAGGTAGATTGTCCATTACCTGCAACACCCGCTATGCCAACGATTTCGCCTGCACGCAATTCAAAGGAAACGTTTTTAACCCGAGAAACATTGCGGCTATCAATAACGGTAAGATTATTCACCGCCATTTTAACATCGCTTGGCTTGGCTTCATCCTTATCAACTTGCAGCAATACCCTGCGCCCCACCATTAATTCGGCAAGCTCTGACACATTGGTTTTCGCAGTTTCGCGGGTAGCTACAATGGTGCCGCGGCGCATCACAGAAACCTCATCAGTAATAGACATAATTTCTTTGAGCTTATGGGTAATTAGTAATATGGTTTTGCCTTGAGCTTTCAATTGCTCCAATATTTTGAACAGATGTTCGGCCTCTGATGGGGTTAAAACCCCTGTAGGCTCATCAAGAATTAAAATATCTGCGCCTTTATAAAGCGCCTTTAAAATTTCAACGCGCTGTTGTAATCCAACAGGCAGCTCTTCGATGGTGCTGTCTGGGTCAACGCGCATTTGGTATTCTTCTTCGAGGGCTTTTAAGCTCTCACGCACTTTGCTGATGCCTTTGTTAAGCACCATGCCTTCTTCACAACCCAGCATGACGTTTTCAAGAACGGAAAAGGTTTCCACAAGCATAAAATGCTGGTGCACCATGCCAATACCAAGGGCGATGGCCTTATCAGTATCATTGATAATTTCTTTATTGCCGTTGATGTTAATTTCACCACTATCGGCCTGATAAAATCCATAGAGAATGGACATTAATGTCGATTTACCAGCGCCATTTTCCCCAATGATGCCGTGGATCGTGCCTGATTTAATTTTTAAATTAATATCTTTATTGGCTTGTACCGCGCCAAAACTCTTACTGATCCCGTTTAGCTCAATTGCTAAAGGTTGAGCGGTTGTAGATGACATATGATCAGATTCACTCATAGAATATCCGTTGTTCGGTAGTTTTAAATAAAAAAAAGCCCCACGACATATGCCGAGGGGCTTTAATTAAATCAAAACCTAGTATGGGCAGTTATCATCTGACATATAGTCATGCACTTTAATTTTGCCGTCAATGATGTCTTGCTTTGCTTTTTCAGCAGCAGCTTTCATTTCAGCAGTAATGAGCTTTTCGTTATGCTCATCCATTGAGAAATCAACGCCACCTTCTGCAAGACCTAGGGCCTGAACACCAGCTGAAAATTTATCATCCTTATAGTCTGTGTAAATGGCATTAACAGCCACATCAACACGTTTTAACATTGAAGTTAAAACCTTGCCAGGATGTAGATGGTTTTGGTTTGAATCCACACCAATTCCAAGTTTTCCAGCATCTGCTGTTGCTTGAAGCACGCCACGGCCTGTGCCACCAGCTGCATGGAAAACAACATCTGCGCCAGCAGAGATCTGTGATGTAGCAATTTCGCCACCTTTAACAGGGTCGTTCCAAGCTTCACCAGTTGTTCCAGTCATGGCCTGCAATACTTCAGCATCAGCCTTTGCTGATTTTACGCCGCCCACATAACCACAAGCAAATCTACGAATTAGTGGAATATCCATGCCACCAACAAAACCAACTTTGCCAGTTTCTGAGGCCATAGCTGCCAAAACCCCTACAAGGTAAGAACCCTCATGCTCTTTAAATACAATTGAGCGAACATTTGGCTTATCAACAACCATGTCGATGATAGCAAATTTTGTGTCTGGGAATTCAGCCGCAACTTTATCTAAAGCAGTAGCCCAAGCAAAACCAATAACTGCAATTGGATTTTGACCAGAACGCGCAAATTTACGTAGTGCTTGTTCGCGCTGCGCATCGTTTTTAATTTCAAAATCACGCACTGCGATACCAGTATCTTTGGTAAATTTTTGTGCGCCATTGTAAGCCGATTCATTAAATGATTTATCAAATTTACCGCCAAGGTCAAAAACCAAAGCAGGTTTAATATCAGCAGCCTGTGCAGCAACTGTTAGTGCAAAAAATGCAGCAGTTGTGCAAAGAGTTTTCAGTGTTGTCTTCATGAGATCGGGTCTCCCTATCCAGTCGATTGTTAAAGGCAAATTGAAACAGTATTGTTGTGCAAAATGCCTGCAAAGTCAAAGAGTCTTTGCTCTCATTAAGTATATTAGCTCATATTTTTTACATTGAAAAGAAATTTTTTTCATGTTGCGTATATATTTTCAGCACGAATTATTTTGCTTCAACAGCAATAGATGCTGCAATTTTTGCATTATTGACCAAAAGCGCTTTATTTGCAGCCAGCGACTGCCCATTGCTCATAGTTGCGATATTTTCCAACAGAAAGGGTGTCACTTTTGCACCAACAATGCCTTGCTCCTCTGCCATTTTGACGGCCTTTTCAATGATTGTTTCGATTTCTGAGCTTGCAATTGCCGCCTCTTCTGGCACGGGAACTGTGAATAGCAATCCATTTTTTCGCCCCAATTCTCGCCCCAATTCTCGCCAAGCCTTGAGGATATTGGCGGCTTGC
>CAKMZG010000016.1:0-13083 GCA_929200335.1 uncultured Alphaproteobacteria bacterium
CGGCTGCACGGCGCGCGCCAAGTGCAATGTTATATTCTCGTGTGCCGCGCTCATCGGCATGGCCTTCGACAACGATTTGATATTGGGGATAGCGTGATAACCATTGAGCTTGTTTATCGAGAGTTGTACGAGCAACTGCCGTTAAAACAGAAGAATCTGTTTCAAAAAATACTCTATCACCAACGTTAACGGTGAAATCTTGAGTGGACCCTGGTGCAACATTATTAATGCCAATATCGGCTGCGCTGTTAGGTATTTTTTTCTTGGCGCAACCTGCAACTATCGTCAATGTTGCCAGTACTGCTATTACTGCGATACGTGTTTTAGAAGTTGAAACAAGCATGATCATCATTCCCTGCGGTTTTAAATTGGGAGAATTAAAGCATATATTAGTTAATTCTTGTGTAATTCTTTTAGTTAATATTTTATAAATTGTTATAAGCAAAGTTTTTAGCCCTGCTTTGATAAAATGTTCATGGTCATTAAATAAGGCTAAACTACGACAAAACAATGAGCAAATGGTATTATAAGCTATAGCCCATAGTCATTTCAAACATCCCTCAAATATTATAATGTTTATTATGGGGCAATAAAAACAGCCGCATCAATGAGAATGATACGGCTGATTAAAATTCAAATTAATTACAGTATTAACTGTGACTTACCACAATTTTAGCGCCATTTCGTACGCGTGAATAAAGGTCAATAACATCTTGGTTCATCATGCGGATGCAGCCAGAAGATGCCGCAGTTCCAATGGATGACCAAACTGGTGTTCCATGCACTCTAAATAGAGTGTCTTTGCCATCTTTAAAGATGTATAATGCACGTGCACCCAATGGATTTTTAAGGCCTGCTGGTTGTCCGCCATTTTTTGCACTAAATTTTGCGAGACGCGGTGAGCGTTCAATCATTTCTTCCGGTGGCGTCCAAGTTGGCCATGCTTTTTTCCAAGCAATACTAGCTTCACCTTCCCATTCAAACCCTGATTTACCAACGCCAATGCCATAGCGAATGGCTTTGCCACCAGATTTTACAAGGTATAAATGACGTTCACGAGTATTAACTACCAATGTGCCAGGCTTATGCTTTGTGAAATAACGCACCTCTTGGCGAAGGAACTTTTTATTAATTTTGCTTACTGGAATAGCTGGTAGCGCAAAACCACCATCATTCGTTGCGTTATAATCTGTGATAAATTTTTGAGATGGATCACTAAAAAGCTTCGAGCTTCCAAAACGGCTATCTTCTTTAAGATCTTTTTTAGCAAGGGCGGCCTGTTTTCGTTCTTTAGCTCGTTCCTTACGTTTCTTCTCTAGCTCTACTGCTTTTACATAACGATTTTGTAAACGCTTTGCTCTATCTTTGGCACGATTAGCTTCTAAATTTGAACGCCTAATATCTTTGTTAAGAGATTTAATCTCTTTTTTCTTAGCTTTAATTTGTTTTTTCAAATCAGCTGCTTGTTTTGTTTTATCTTTGTTTTTAGATGCGCGCGCTAATTTTTTATCTAAACGTTTCAGGCTTTTTTCAGCCTTTCTCAAACTACGTTTTAGTGTTTTAGTTTGTGCCTTGGCCTTTTTAGCTGATTTTAAAGCGCTATCTTTTTGGCTCGCCAATTTTGTAGGTGAAGCGCCATATGTGCTTTCTCCCATTGAAGAACAGCCACTGACAGCGAAAGCTAAACAAAATAGCATTGAAATTATAATGTTTTTCATTTTCATTTCCGGTTTAAATAATGCGTCGTTATCTATAGTTGAATTTTTGCTAAAATCTAAGGCAAATTTACTAATACAATACTAATGCTCCCATACTAATCTATCTGTTTATAGATTAAACGCGTATTATGGTTTAGAAAGCACTATTTCACAAGAACCCACTCATGATATAAAATCAAATCATGCAAAAATTCATACACTGATTTATATCTATTTCAATTGCATAGCTTGGAGAGTTCTTCAATTAAAAAAAGCATTTTTTTTATGTTTTTTGACGTTAGGAAAGCAATTGCGATATTTTTGCATCATATTTATCTAATTTTAGCTATCTAGAATGAAATAATTAAGTATATAATCTAAGATAGGCGGCAAATTATCAATGGGATCGAATCATGTCTGAATTGAGTACAAAACAAGAAATATTAGATTTTTGGTTTAAGGAATGCCGTCCAGAGCAGTGGTATAAGAAGGATAAAGCCTTTGATGCCACTTTGATTGATCGCTTTGGCACTACTATTGAAGCTGCATTAGAGGGCAATCTGGATAATTGGATTAATGATAGGGAAGGTTGTTTGGCTCTAATTCTCCTCTTAGATCAATTTACTAGAAATATATATAGAGATACGCCTAGGGCTTTTGCAGGAGATGAAAAGGCTCTCTTGCTTAGTCAAAAAGCGGTTGTCCAAGGATTTATTGATGAGGCACCATCGGCTTGGCGGCAATTTATGTTAATGCCAATGATGCATAGTGAAGATATAAAGGTGCAAGATGCTTCCTTGCCACTTTTTAAGGAATGTGGAGCTGAAATAATCTATGAATATGCGGTTAAGCATCGTAATATTGTCGCGAAATTTGGTCGTTTTCCGCACCGAAATGCCATATTAGGCAGGCAATCAAGTGCAGAAGAGATTGCGTTCTTAGAGCAGCCCGGCTCGTCATTTTAGAGAAGGTTTAACAATTCTTCTTTACTTGGTTTGAACTCATTTTCAATCCAGTGATTTTCAATATTTTTCAAAGCCTTGCCCAATGTTTCACCTGCTTCAAAGCCTGCGTTAATTAAATCCTTGCCAGAAACTGGAAGCTGGGGCTTCTCCCATGTTTGAATGAAATTAATGGCGAGTTCTAAGCCTTTGGTTTTTTCTTCATCGGGATAGCCTGCATTTAGCATTCGAACGCGCTCAAGACGATAATAATCCAATATGGCCTGTTGATCATTGTGGTAGAGCGTTTTAGCAAGCTGATTAGTATCGTGCTCTATGGGAAGCCCTTGAATATGCACCCATTTATGCAGGCGATCAGCTTCTTTATTGGATAGTTTTAAGCGTTTAATCAGGCTTGTAATTCGTTCAAGTTGCGGTGGAATAATTGCCATTAGGCGCATAAATGGCTCAGCCCGCCATTGATATGCTGCCTCGCAGGCCATCAAATGAGGTATGGCGCTGATGCCCCACTTTTCTGATTCAGGAATGATGGTGGTGAGAACTTTGCTTACGCGCATCCAATTTAAAACTTGAGTTATATGGTTGGCTGATAAAAGTTTTTTCGTTTCTGACCATATGCGTTCGCTAGAAAGTTGGTTGATATATTCATGATTACGTGCGCAAGCCTTTAATGCATCGCGATCAGGCTGCCCATCGCCATAATGGGCATAAATGCGGAAAAATCGCAAAATTCTCAAATAATCCTCGTGGATGCGTTGATCAGGATCTCCAATAAAACGAATGTGGCGTGTTTCTATATCTTCTAGGCCTTTTTCGGGGTCATAAAGTCCGCCTTTACGATCAACTGAAATAGCATTTATGGTAAAATCACGGCGCTTTGCATCTTGCAACCAATCTGTGCTGAAAACTACTGTAGCATGACGGCCATCGTGGTTTACATCGGCACGCAGGGTGGTGATTTCAAAGGATCTTTCATCTAAAATGGCGGTAATAGTACCATGATCAATGCCAGTTGGAATGGCTCTTATTTTGTGTTTTTTTAAATGCAAGATAGTGTTGTCGGGGGTGCGGGTGGTGGCAATATCAATATCATCAATGGGGACTTCTAATAATGCATTGCGCACAGCTCCGCCAATTACCCGAGCTTCATGACCTTCTTCTTCTAAAATTTTTAAAAGATTTTGTAAGGTTGGCTCTTGTAGCCATATGTTGTTATCAAGTTTATTCATGTGTAGAGGCGCTCATATAATCTTCTAATAATGCCAGCGGTTACACCCCAAATATAGCGCGAGGTACCAGTTTCATCATCATAGGGCATGGTATAAAAATAACGTCGCTTATTATTCCATATCTTACTGTCTAATTTATGGTTATTGGCATTCATCAAAAAATCAAGGGGAACGGTGAAGCAATCTTCAACTTCATCTGGGTTTAGAGATAGAGCTGGATTGCCAATTATTTTTCCAACCACAGGTTTTATGTCATATCCTGAACCACTTTTATAAAAAGGCATTTCCCCTAATATATCAATAGAATGCGACGCAATGCCTATTTCTTCTTCAGTCTCTCGAAGCGCTGTTGCAATAGGGGAGGGATCCTCATTATCAATCTTGCCACCTGGAAAGGCAATCTGCCCTGAATGACTTTTGAGAGCGAGGGTGCGAGTGGTGAGCAATACATGGGGTCTCTCTGCCACATCGATTATTGGGATGAGAACTGCAGCAGGCTTTAGATTTTCAACAGGTTTTATGCCAAGGTTTTCTTTAATCAGATGATCGCCATCTTCTTGATGCTTAATCGCATTAGCATGAAGGTTTGAGGAAACGCGTTGATAAAACTCATAAATATTAAACGCTGTGACGTTCTGCTTTGTCATAGGCTTAGTCGTTCCAGTTCGCTGCTTTCCATAATAGGAAAAGTTTTACCATTTGAACGAATGGCAAAAGTTGATATGTCGTTGATTTTAACTTCTTCGCCTAATTCTATAAGTTCATATAATACAGAGCGAGACAATAGCGCTTCTAAGCGGCCACGTACCAAAATATAGGGCTTTAGGCCTTGGTTTTCAGGATCAATTTCAAAACGCAGAGGATGTTCTTTATTTATGGTGACAAGATCACCAACATTGGTACGAAATGTTAAGGCTTGATTGCCATCTTTATTCTCCACGGCCATTTCAACGGCTAGGAATGGTGCATCTTCAACGGTAATTTCAATTTTCTCAACAGGGGTTACCAAATAGGTTTTATCATCTTCATCTTTACGTAAGACGGTAGAAAACAGTCGCACCAGTGGCGCTCTACCTATGGGCGTGCCCATATAAAACCATGTGCCATCACGCTTGATCTCAATGTCTAGTTTACCACAAAACTCAGGTTCCCATAGATGTACAGGGGGCAGCCCTTTTTGGCCTTTGTGGGCTCTGGAGATGATTGCCTCAAGGGCAGCTGTGTTTTTTGGCAATTGTTCGTTGGTCATAATTCTTCTTTAATAAAATTTTATACATATACTAAGTAGCATATTGAGCATATGCTATACTAGTACTACCATTCAGTAATTTTTAAGGTAGTACTAGTTAGTTTTATGATTAGTTTATATAGCTGCTGTTATTTGATGAAGGATTTTTTATGAACACGCCATTAGCCGCCAAAAATGATTATTCTGCAACAAAATCAACTGACGCCATTGAGGTGGAGAAAGCTGAGCAAGCTATTGATACAATCAAAAATGTGCGTGGTGCTATTGCGGAGGTGATCTATGGCCAAGAAAGTGTTGTTGAACAAACGCTTATTACAATTTTGAGCGGTGGCCACGCCCTTTTGGTTGGAGTGCCGGGTCTTGCTAAAACAAAATTGGTAGAAACCCTAGGTAAGGTTTTGGGGCTTTCTGGCAATCGGATACAATTTACCCCCGATCTCATGCCTTCTGATATTTTGGGCTCTGAAATTCTTGATCAAAATGAAGAAGGTAAGCGCTCTTTTCGTTTTGTTAAGGGGCCAGTTTTTTCGCAGCTTCTCATTGCCGATGAAATTAATCGTGCCAGTCCAAGAACCCAGTCGGCTTTATTGCAATCAATGCAGGAGTATTATGTAACATTGGCAGGTAAACACTATGATTTGCCTAAGCCTTTTCATGTGCTTGCTACTCAAAATCCATTGGAGCAAGAGGGTACCTACCCATTGCCAGAGGCGCAATTAGACCGCTTTTTGATGCAAATTGATGTGGGCTACCCTAGTTTAGATGCAGAGCGTAAGATTTTGTTTGAAACAACAGGCAATAATGAGATTTCTGTGAAAACCATTTGTGAAGTTAAAACTTTGCAAGAGATTCAAAGTCTTGTGCGTCAAATGCCAGTGGGTGAAAGTGTGGTGGATGCTATTTTAAAATTGGTGCGCTCAGCAAGACCTAATTTAAATGATAATAAAGTTAATGGGCATATTGCTTGGGGACCCGGCCCTCGTGCTAGTCAGGCTTTAATGCTGGCAGTTCGCGCACGTGCTTTGATGGAGGGCAGATTAGCCCCCTCTATTGATGATGTAAAAGCTTTGGCGCTGCCAATTTTGCAACACCGTATGGCATTAAATTTTTCTGCGCGTGCTGAAGGCATATCGCTTCATGATGTGATTGATGCTTTGGTGCAATCCTTAGATAAATAAGATTGAGAATCACAGTTTAAACAATTTATTTTATAAATTTTCAGCTTAAAGTGTATTGTTATATAGAAATAGGAAACAATAGTGTCACCTCAAATCGGTAAGCATATAAAAAAAGAGCCTTTGCCTCATATTCTTGAGCGCGCCAAGTTACGCTCATCTTTATTGCCTGATTTATTAAGCGAGGCTAAGCGCATTGTTAGCAATGTAATTTCTGGCTGGCATGGATGTCGAAAACGTGGGATTGGCGAAAATTTCTGGCAATTTCGCCCCTATACTGAGGGCGAAGATTTTAGCAAAATTGATTGGCGGCGCTCTGCACGCGACGATAATACATATGTAAAGGATTTAGAGTGGGAGGCAGTGCATACATTTTGGGTATGGAGCAAGCTTTCACCATCTATGGATTATCAATCAAATTTATCAAAAATTTCAAAACAATCTCGCGCGCTGGTTCTTGGTTTTGCTGTTGTTGAATTATTGGCGCGTTCGGGTGAGCGAATCGGTTGGCCTTCAATTTCTAAATCTATATCTGCAAGAAATGCTTCTGAACAATTGGCTTTTGCGCTGGCGCACCATTTGGATAATCATGAAAATGGTAGTGATTTAATCAATGCTTATTGGCCTGATATAACAGAAATTAAGCCCCATTCACAAATGGTGATCATATCTGATTTCTTAGACCCTATTGATGATTTAATTCAAAAATTTGATGAATTATTTGCCCGTGGGGTTAAGGCTTATCTTATTCATATAGTTGATCCTGCAGAGCAAATTTTTCCTTACGCTGGGCGTACCGAATTTTATGATCCTGTTAATGGCGAACGGTTTACAGCAGCCAATGCCAAAGGGCTGAAAGAGCAATATCAACATCAATTTGAAGCGCGTATTGAAATGATCAAAGCCCATGTGAAAAAAATGGGTTGGGGCTACCAAACCCATCATACGGATAGGGCTACATCTTTTGCATTAGTGACCTTGCATGGCCATCTTACGGGTAATTTTGAAATGGGATCAAAATTATTTCAGGAGGTTAATTGATGATATCATCGTTAGCCTTTGCATCGCCTATTTTACTTATTGCCTTATTGGCATTGCCTTTGCTTTGGTGGATGTTACGTTTAACCCCACCAAAACCTGTGGAAGAAATATTCCCGCCCACACAAATCTTAAAAGAATTAGATGATGCGGAAGAAAGCCCAGCGTCTAGTCCGTGGTGGTTGATATTATTACGTATACTTTTAGCTGCCACTATAATTATAGCACTGGCTAATCCCGTATGGAATCCGACAAAACAAGTTCTCTCAGGCGAAGGGCGAATTTTATTATTGATTGATAATTCATGGGCGTCTGCTCGTGCTTGGGATAAGCGTATTGAAACTGCTCAAATTATATTAGAAGAGGCTAGATCTCATGGGCGCCCTATCTCTATTGGTATGACAGTGAGTAATGTTGCTATAGATTTAACCGCTAAATCAGCAACTATGGCTATAAAACAATTAGCAGCTATTAAACCGCAACCCATCGCTGCAGATATAAAAAAACTAACCACTGCTATAGAGCGAGACCACCAAACAGCGCCGAGCAGTATTATTTATCTCAGCACTGGATTACATCATCAAGAGAATGATGAGTTACGCTTAGCATTAGATAAATATCAAACTGGTGAGCGAATACTCTATCAAACGACCAATGATAATCTCATCCTTATCATGGATGCACAAAATGGCAGTGAGGCCTTGAATCTTAGTCTTAAGAGGCTGCCTGAACAAGGGTTCCAAGCTGGCACAATTATTGCCTATGACCATAAGGGGCGAAATTTAGGCGAAGTTTCTTTTGAGTTCTATGAAGATGAAACTGAGTTAGAGGTGAAGCTTAGCCTACCTGTTGAATTGCGTAATGATGTTGTACGATTGAATGTATCCAAGAGCGAGACGGCCGGTGGTAGTTATTTGATAGACGAACGGTTTCAAAGAAAGCGCGTTGGTTTAATTTCAGGCGAAAAAAACGACTTGGCGCAGCCGCTGCTATCACCATTGTTTTATATCAGCAAAGCCTTATCGCCATTTAGTGATTTAATTAATGCAGATAACGCAAATCTGGTAGAAGCCGTTCCAAAGCTTATTGCGCAAAAGCCTTCAATGATTGTTATGGCTGATATTGGAAGGCTACAAGATAAGACAAATTCTGAGCTTGAAAAATGGGTAAAAAATGGTGGTACGTTGTTGCGTTTTGCTGGTGCAAATTTAGCGGCGGGAGAAAAACACCATATCCTTTTACCAGCAAAATTGCGCAGAGGGCAACGTCAACTGTCAGGGAGCTTAACATGGGGCGAGCCTCAAAAGATTAAAAAATTTCATAGTAATAGCCCTTTTGTTGATCTCACCTTACCCGAAGATATTGGTATTAAACGCCAAGTTTTGGCAGAACCTGATCTTGATTTGGAAGACAAAACATGGGTAAGCCTTGAAGATGGCACGCCGCTTGTTACAGCCAAAGCCTTAGGGCGCGGCAGGGTTGTTTTGTTTCATGTAACGGCAGATGCAAGCTGGTCTAATTTACCACTTTCTGGCACATTTGTAGAAATGTTGCGCAAAATCACTACGAGTTCAAAAGCTGTTGGCTCTAATGCTGCAGGAAATATTGGTGATGTATTACAACCCTATAAAATGCTCAGTGCTAAGGGGAAATTGATCGCGCCTGAAGCCTTTGTCAAACCGCTGGCAAGTATCCAAGATGAAGTGCCAGTAATTGATACCATAGATAATCCCCCAGGGCTTTATGGTGTGAGCGATGCTTTTATTGCTCGTAATCTTTTTGCTTCAGATGCAGAAATAAAACCTGCCCTATCTAGTTTTGATGCTGCATTTAATGATTTACGCTCATTGATCGTAGAGGCATCGATATCTCTAAAACCGTGGTTATTAATATTTGCTGCGATATTATTTATTTTTGATTGTTTGATCATGATTTTTATCAGAGGGGCATTTAGCATTCGTCAATTCAGTTTGAAAACTGGAGTGGTAGCATTTTTAGCTTGTGTGTTAATGGTGAATACCCATCCCTTGCCTGTCTTGGCGCAGACTGTAAATGAAGAGCAAGAAACTTTTACGGATCCCAGCCAATATGCAGGTGCGCTAAAAACACGATTTGCCTATGTGATCACCAATGATTTGCGCTTAGATGATATTAGTCATCAAGGTTTGATTGGCTTAACCGATGCGATTGCAGAGCGCACAGCGCTTGAGCCGGGTGATCCTATTGGCGTGAATCTTGAGGGTGATGAATTAAGTTTCTATCCTTTGATTTATTGGCCAATTGATTTGAAAAGCCCTGTGCCATCTCCTCAAACCATGGCGCGAGTTGATGCCTATATGAAACAGGGTGGCTCTGTCCTATTTGATACCCGTGATGGGCTTTCAAATAATGGTACTATGGGGACATCCCCAGAACGGCAGAAATTGCAACAAATTTTATCCGGTCTTGATGTTCCCCCGCTTGCGCCCGTATCAAAGAGCCATGTTTTAACACGAACTTTTTATCTCTTGGATAGTTTCCCTGGGCTTTACAAAAATGGACAATTATGGGTGGAGGCTTTGCCTAGTCAAAATAGTGACAGTCAAACTTTAACCAGAGTAGGCGATGGTGTTTCTGCAATCATGATCACATCTAGTGATTTTGCATCAGCTTGGGCTGTTGATGAAAATGGGCGGTTTATGTTTCCAACAGTTCCGCCTAATTCTGATCACCGCATTTATGCATTTCGTGCTGGTGTTAACATTGTTATGTATACTTTGACAGGTAATTATAAGGCCGATCAAGTTCATATTCCCGCTCTTTTAGAGCGCTTAGACCAATGATGGGAGTATGATGATATGAATTGGAACATTGAATTTGCACCTTTATTACCCTCCCACTATTTTATAGTAATTGCGGTTATTATCATCATTTTGACGCTTTATATGCTATGGCAGAAAATGCGTGGGGCTGCTTTGCGCTTATTGGCTGGGTTATTAATAATTGCGGCACTTGCTAATCCTTCAATCTTGCAAGAAGAACGAGAAGCCTCAAAAACAGTTGTAGCACTTATTATTGATGATAGCGAAAGCCAAGGTCTGGCTGAAAGACGAGAACAGACGGATGTTGTGCGACAAGCCTTGTTAAAACGGTTAGAGAAATTTGATGATTTTGAAATTCGTGAAACAGTTGTAAAAAATCAATATAAGGATGAGCAATCTGAAGGTTCAACAGTTTTATTTAAGGCGCTACGTGAGACGTTCCAAGATGTGCCCCCAGAACGTATTGGTGGTGCAATTTTTCTAACCGATGGTAGGGTACATGATGTGCCCTTGGATGGAAAATCTTTGTCGTTTGATGCGCCGCTTCATGCGCTTATTTCTGGCCGTGATGATGAGTTGGATCGCCGTATTGAAATTCTTAACGCCCCTCGATTTGGCATAATTAATACGCATCAATCAATTAAATTTAAAGTTTTAGATCATGGCAGCGACAGTGGTGAAGAAATTGCTGAAATTGAAATTTTTATTGATGGAGAATTTTTAGGGCGGGAGAATATCGCCATTGGTGTTGAAAATACAGTGGAATTTAAAGTGCCGCATGCTGGTAAGAATATTATTGAATTAAAAGTAAGCGGCTTAGATGGCGAAATAACAAAGGTGAATAATCAAGTCTTTTGGGTGATGGATGGCATACGTGAAAATTTGCGAGTGCTATTGGTATCTGGTGAGCCACATTCAGGTGAGCGTGCTTGGCGCAATCTGTTGAAATCCGATGCTTCGGTTGATTTGGTGCATTTTACAATTTTACGTCCCCCTGAAAAACAAGATGGCACGCCGATTAATCAATTGTCTTTGATTGCTTTTCCAACTCGCGAATTGTTTGTTGAGAAGATTGATCAATTTGATCTGATTGTCTTTGATAGATATAAACGCCGTGGGGTTTTGCCCGTTCTTTATTTTGATAATATTGCGCGTTATGTGGAAAATGGTGGCGCAGTATTGGTGGCCTCGGGGCCTGAATATTCTGATCAAAGCAGTATTCACAATACGCCGTTATCCCGTATCTTGCCTGCCGGACCTAATGGCAATGTGCTTGAAAAACCATATCGGCCTAAAATATCTGAACTGGGTGAAAAGCATCCTGTCACGCGTTCACTAAATGGTAAGACGGTAAATGATGAGATTTGGGGGCATTGGTTTAGGCAAGTAGATAACAGTGGCGTGACAGGCAAAGTTTTAATGCAAGGTGCTGATGAAAAACCACTTCTTATTTTAGATCGCCCGGGAGATGGGCGCATTGCTGTTCTGCTTTCTGATCATGTTTGGCTTTGGGCGCGTGGATTTGATGGTGGTGGGCCGCATGTACAAATGTTGCGTAGACTTTCTCATTGGTTAATGAAAGAACCTGAACTGGAAGAGGAGGCGCTCAACGCTAGTGTTAGCTCAACAGCCAATGGTAATAGTTTGTTAATTGAGCGACAAACAATGAGTGACAATCCTCAGACGGTTCAAATTATTGATCCATTAGATAAAGCCACATCTGTTGTATTAGAAAAAATAAGGCCAGGAATGTGGCAAGGTAGCCTTGATGTCGAAACACTTGGACTTTATCAATTGGCCAGCGATGAATTGCGTAGTTTTATTCATGTAGGGTCGGTCAACCCTCTTGAATATCAAAACGTAATTTCTACAAAAGAAATTCTTGCACCCTTGTTTGAAGAAAAAACGGGTTACCTAGATCGTATGAACTTTGATAACCCTAGCCGTATTCCACGTATTATACCCATATCAAATGCCAGAGTGACCTCTGGCAATGATTGGCTTGGTTTAAAACCAACGAATGTGACCGTGTTAAAAGGCGTTCGACAATTTCCAATATTTGCAGGTCTTCTGGGACTATTACTTT
The DNA here is from genome assembly GCA_929200335.1 of uncultured Alphaproteobacteria bacterium. Taxonomy (GTDB): domain Bacteria; phylum Pseudomonadota; class Alphaproteobacteria; order Rhizobiales; family Rhizobiaceae; genus CAKMZG01. The sequence goes on from CAKMZG010000016.1 coordinate 12,238, forward strand.
TGCTCATTGCAATGTCTGGCCTATGGTGGCGTGAAGGGCGTTAGCACTTTTAGAGCATCATGCATCTGAATAAATTTACCTAAACGCTACAGGCACTAGCTTTGGCATAAGTCTAACTATGAGCAATACCACTCACACGTTTTAATGCGCCTTCTTTTAATTCAAAAGCTAATACCCGATTATAATCGACAGGCCATGGGAAAATGATATTTTTATAAGGTGCCGTTTTAAATCCATAGGGTTGATAATAGGAGGCATCTCCTACCAATAAAATTAACTCATAAGAATTTTGGGGTAGAGCCTGCGCAGCCTTTATTGCTTGTTGTAGTAAAGTATTGCCAATGCCGAGATTTCTATGATTAGGGCAGATGCCTAGCGGGCCTAATAAGAGGGCTTGATGATTAGCAATTTTAATGGGGGTTTGGCGCACGGTACCAATAATATTGCCCTCATCTTCTGCGACAAAAGATAAATTTAAATCAGGCTCTGTTCCCTCACGCAATTTAAATGCTGCGCGGATAAACCGCCCTGGACCAAAAATAGTTTCGGTCAAAGTTTCAACATCACAAGCGTGAGAAAGGGTTTCATTTTTAATGGTAATAGAATTGCACATGTTACGTCCGATATTTGGCAGCGTGAATTAGGTGCTGTAGGGACGTTTGCATCAAAGAATGATTTACATCATATGTGGCCACATCAAAACAGCATTAAAGGTTTATCGAAGCGATGCATCGCTCCACAGCTTTAATGGTTCGTCGTCGGTTTTGATGTTTAATATACATGTTTTAATATTCATTAGAGTGCATTAAAATTCTAATATCATATGTTTTTTATGCCGTCTATAAT